>JBMNOT010000096.1:0-7607 GCA_050943225.1 Christensenellales bacterium
CAACGGGTATGGAGTCCATATACGCCGTCGCGAGGCCGGTCACGAGGTTGGTCGAACCGGGACCCGATGTGGCGATGCACACCCCCACCTTGCCGGTGGCGCGCGCGTAACCGTCCGCCGCATGGGACGCACCCTGCTCGTGCGCCGTCTCGATATGGCGGATCGCGGGCTCGTCGTACAGCGCGTCGTACAGCTTGATGACTTTGCCGCCCGGATAGCCGAACACCGTATTCACGCCTTCGCGCTTCAAGCACTCCATTATGATCTGAACGCCTGTCATCTGCATGTTGTCATTGCCCCCCTTTTCACATCAGCACAGCCCCTTTGTCCGCCGAGGACACCAGCCGCGAGTATCGGCCCAGCCACCCCGTCTTCACTGCGGGTTCGCGCCGCTTCAGGGCAGCCCGCCGTTTCTGCAGCGTTTCGTCGTCCACCAGTAGCTTAAGACTCCGGGCCGGTATTTCTATCTCAATGATATCGCCTTCTTCGATGAGCGCAATGGGCCCGCCGCTCTGCGCTTCCGGCGACACGTGCCCAATGGCCGCGCCCCTTGTGGCGCCCGAAAAACGCCCGTCGGTGATGAGCGCCACCGTCCTGTCCTTGCCCATGCCGGCCAGAGCGGACGTCGGCCCCAGCATCTCGCGCATTCCCGGACCTCCCGCCGGGCCTTCGTATCGGATGACCACCACGTCGCCGTCGTTGATGAGCCCCGCGTATATCGCCTTGATGGCAGCTTCCTCGCCATCGAACACGCGAGCCAGGCCCTGATGCTTCATCATCTCCGGCGCCACGGCGGACTGCTTGACCACCGCGCCGTCCGGTGCAAGGTTGCCGCGCAGCACCGCGATGCCGCCTTCGCGGGAATACGGCTCCGCCACGGGGCGTATCACATCGGTGTTAAGTATGCGGCTGCCTTTTACAGCTTCGCCCTGCGTCACGCCGTTCACCGTGAGGGTGCCGCCGTCAATTAAGCCGTTTGCCAGAAGCTCTGCCAATACGGCGTACACGCCGCCCGCGTCATACAGGTCCACCACATGCGTCCGGCCTGCAGGCGCGAGCCGGCACAGGTTGGGCGTGCGGCGGCTGATAGCGTCCACTAGGTCCAGCGAAAGCTCGATGCCGCACTCGTGCGCGATGGCGGGCAGGTGCAGCACCGAGTTGGTGGAGCAGCCCAGCGCCATGTCCAGCGCCAGAGCGTTTTCAAATGCCCGCTGCGTCATGATATCCAGCGGCTTTATATCCATTTCCAGCAGCTTCATCAGCTGCGCGCCGCTCTCCTTGGCAAACCGGATGCGCGCGCCGTGCACCGCCGCGATGGTGCCGTTGCCGCCGAGCGCCATACCGAGGGCTTCCGTCAGGCAGTTCATGCTGTTGGCGGTGAACATGCCGGAGCAGGAGCCGCAGCCGGGGCAGACGCTTTCTTCCAGCTTCTTTAAATCCTCTTCCGTCATTCTGCCCGCGCTGTATGCCCCCACCGCTTCAAACGCCGTGGTCAGGCTGGCGTCGCGGCCTTCCAGATCCTTGCCGGGCAGCATGGGCCCGCCGCTGCAGAATATGGACGGCCTGTTGAGACGCGCGGCAGCCATCAGCATGCCGGGCACAATCTTGTCGCAGTTGGGCACGAACGCCACCGCGTCGAAGCCGTGCGCCGACACCATGGATTCGATGGAATCCGCAATCAGTTCGCGCGAGGCAAGCGAATAGCGCATCCCCGCATGCCCCATCGCGATGCCGTCGCACACGCCGATGGACGGTATCATAACGGGCGTGCCCCCCGCAGAGCGGATGCCGTCCGCCACCGCTTTGGCGATCTTGTCCAGATGGGCGTGGCCCGGCACGATTTCGCTCGCAGCGTGCACCACGGCCACCAGCGGCCGTTCCAGCTCGCTGTCGGTATATCCCATCGCTTTAAAAAGTGACCGGTGCGGAGTCCTGTCCGCGCCTTTCTTCACGCTGTCGCTAATCATGTTAATACCTCCAGTGCGGCGAGCACGCGGTCCCCCATCTCGGCAGTGGACAGCACTTCCTCGCCTTCAAGTGCGATATCCTTTGTACGCGCGCCGCCGGAAAGCGCGGCGTCCACCGCAGCCTCGACGGCCTTCGCGGCCTCCTCCTGCCCCAGCGAATAGCGCAGCATCATCGCGGCGGACAGTATCGTGGCTAAGGGGTTCGCGATGCCCTTGCCCGCAATGTCCGGCGCGGAGCCGTGCACCGGCTCGTACATGCCGCGCGTGCCCTCTCTCAGGCTCGCAGAAGGCAGCATGCCGATGGAACCGGTGATCATCGCCGCTTCGTCGGACAATATGTCGCCGAACATATTCTCCGTCACGATGACGTCAAACTGCTTGGGGTTCCTGACCAGCTGCATGGCCGCGTTGTCTACGTACATGTGAGACAGCGTAACTTCCGGGTATTCCGCCGCCACCTCGGTGACAACCCGGCGCCACAGCCGCGAGGATTCCAGTATGTTCGCCTTGTCCACACTGGTCACCTTTCTGCTGCGGCGCATCGCCGCCTTCATAGCAACGTGCGCAATACGCCGAACCTCGTCCTCCGTATAGCTCATGGTATCATAGGCGTAGTTTTCGCCGCGCTCCTTTTTGCCGAAGTAAATGCCGCCCGTCAGCTCGCGGACGACGAGTATGTCAAGGCCGCCAGCCGTCAGCTCCGGCTTTAACGGACACGCCGCCGCCAGCTGCTCGAACAGCACCGCGAGCCGCAGGTTCGCAAACAACCCCAGCCCTGAGCGCAGCCCCAGCAGCGCGTTCTCGGGCCGCATATCCGAAGGCAGCGTATCCCATTTTTCGCCGCCCACCGCGCCCAAAAGCACCGCGTCGCTCGCGAGCGCGCCCTCAAGCGTCTCATCGGGCAGCGGCTTGCCCATCGCGTCGATAGCGCCGCCCCCCGCGAGGTATTGCGTATAGTTTAGCGAAAAGCCGAATTTTTGGGAAACACAGTCCAGCACGCGGACGGTCTCCCGTATCACCTCCGGGCCGATGCCGTCGCCCGGTATTACGGCGATATGATAACTCATGCGGATTCTCCTTGTTTAAGGTGTTATTTCAGCAGCACATGGTCGATGGAGTCGATCAGGGCATACAGGCTCGCCTCGATGACGTCCGACGATACGCCCATGGTGCGCCAGAACTCCTTGCCGTCGCTGGATTCGATGACAACGCGCACCCGCGCTGCCGTGGCAGCTTCGCTGTTCAGCACGCGCACGCGGTAGTCCGTCAGCGTGACCTGCTTGAGCTCCGGGAAAAACGCGCCCAGCGCCTCGCGCAGCGCTTTGTCCAGCGCGTTCACCGGTCCATTGCCTTCCGCCGCTGCCATGCGCGTCTCACCGTTCACGTCCACCTTGACCACCGCATGCACGCCGAACGTTTCCGCGTACGACGGCTCGTCGTTCACCTTGAAGTGCACCAGCGAGAATTTTGGCTTGCGCAGCCCCAACTCCTTCAACACGAACAGGCGGAAGCTGCTCTCCGCGCCCTCGAAGCTGTAGCCGTCGCTTTCCAGCATCTTGAGCTTATCCATCAGGCGGCCCACCTTTTCCTTGTCCGCCGCCACCTCGGGAAATTCGCCCTTGAGCTTTTCGGCCATCGCGGATCGCCCCGCCACTTCGGACAGCAGAAATTCGCGGCTGTTGCCCACCAGCGACGGCTCGATGTGCTCGAAGCTGCCTTTTGCTTTGCGCAGCCCGTCAATATGCATGCCGCCCTTGTGCGCGAATGCGTTGCGCCCCACATACGGCAGCGTTTCGTCGAACGGCAGGTTGGTGATCTCTGCCGCTTCGCGCGCCACCGCGTACAGCTTTGAGATGTTGTCGCCGATGCATTCATAGCCCATTTTGAGCTGGAGGTTGGGTATAATGGACGAGAGCCGCGCGTTGCCGCTGCGCTCTCCGTAGCCCAGCAGCGTGCCCTGTATGTGCCGCACGCCCAGCCGAACCGCTATGATGGAGTTGGCCACCGCCAGTTCGGCATCGTTATGCGCGTGAATGCCGAGCTTCACGTCCACCGCCGCAAGCGACGCTTTCACCGCCTCTTCCAGCTCGTGCGGCATGGTGCCGCCGTTGGTGTCGCACAGCACGATGGTGTCCGCACCCGCGCGCGTAGCCGTTTTGAGAACCTCCAGCGCGTAATCGGGGTTAGCCTTGTAGCCGTCGAAGAAGTGCTCGGCGTCAAATATCACCTCGCGGCCGCTCTGCTTCAAGTAGAGCAGCGTATCGTAGATCATGCTTAAGTTCTCTTCCAGCGTGGTGCCGATAACCTCCAGTGCGTGCAGATCCCACGCTTTGCCGAACACCGCCACCGCGCCCGTGCCCGCGTCCATCAGCGCCTTAACGCCCGCATCCTCTTCCACCGGCGTGTTCTTGCGCCGTGTGCTGCCGAACGCCACCAGCTTGGCGTGCTTTAACTCCATTTTGACCGCTTCCTCAAAGAACCTGCGCTCTTTGGGGTTGGAAGCGGGATTGCCCGCCTCGATATAATCCACGCCCAGGCTGTCCAGCAGTTCCAGCATATGCATCTTGTCGGACAGAGAATAGTTGATGCCGCGCGCTTGGGCGCCGTCCCTCAGCGTAGAATCGAATATATCTATCTTAACTCCCATTGTCCACTCCTTATGAAGCATTACCAGCGGCTTTTCAGCCTTGTTGCCATCAGCGGATGAGACCGGCAGCGGCCTAAAATTCGGGCTCCTCCTGCCAGGGCATCAGCTTGCGCAGCTCCTTGCCCACCTTCTCGACAGGCAGTTCGCGCTCGATGCGCCGCCGCGCGTTGAACGCCGCCCGGCCAGCCTTGTTCTCCGAAATCCAGCGGCTGGCAAACACGCCTTCCTGAATCTCCTTTAATACTTTCTTCATCTCCTTGCGCGTCTCTTCCGTGATGATGCGGCGGCCAACAGAATAATCGCCGAACTCCGCGGTGTCGCTGATGGAGTAGCGCATGTAAGAAAGGCCGCCTTTGTTGATCATGTCGACGATGAGCTTCATCTCGTGAATGCATTCAAAATACGCGCTCTCAGGAGAGTAACCCGCCTCCACCAGCGTATCGAAGCCCGCCTTCATCAGCTCGGAAATGCCGCCGCACAGCACCGCCTGTTCGCCAAAAAGGTCCGTCTCCGTCTCCTCGCGGAACGTGGTGGCGAGTATGCCGGCGCGCGCACCGCCGATGCCTTCGGCGTACGCAAGGCCTACCTGAAGCGTATCGCCCGAGGGGTCCTGCTCTACCGCGATGAGGCACGGCACACCCCTGCCTTCCACATATTCGCTGCGTACGGTATGGCCCGGCCCCTTGGGCGCCACCATGAACACGCCCACATTCGCGGGCGGCTTAATCTGCCCGTAATGGATGTTAAAGCCGTGGGCAAACGCCAGATACTTGCCTTCCGACAGGTTGGGAAGTATGGATTCTTCGAATATTTTGGGCTGCAGCTCATCGTTTACCAGCATCATGATGACGTCAGCCATTTTGGCCGCGTCCGCAGCCGTTGCGACCTTCAGCCCCTGCGCCTCGGCCTTCGCCCAGGAACGCGAGCCTTCGTACAGGCCGACGACAACATTGTGACCGGAATCCTTGAGATTCAGCGCATGCGCGTGACCCTGGCTGCCAAAGCCGATAATCGCAACCGTTTTGTCCACCAGATACTCCCTCTGGCAATCCGACTGATAATACAACTTCGCCACTGTTCTCTCTCCTTATTTTTGATATGATTTTATAACCGTTGCCACAGCTGATATAAAATTGTCACAGCTGAGCGCAGTCGATGAGTCGCGTGTCGCCGCGTTCCAGCGCTACCATGCCGGTGCGCGCCATCTCCACGATGCCGTACGCCCGAAGCATTTCGACGCATTCGTTGATGAAAGAGGTGGTGCCGGTAAACTGCACCGTAGCCGTGGTCTCGCCGATGTCGAGCACAATGCCGCCACGCCCACTCACTTCCTTCATAAATTCGACCCTGCCGATGCCGGACATGTTGACCTTGACCAGCGCGATTTCGCGCAGAGTGCCCTGCTCCTGCGGTATTTCCTTGATGGCTTTCACATCCAGCAGCTTGTCGAGCTGCTTGATGACCTGCTCGATAACCGCATCATCAGCGGACATGACGATGGTCATGCGCGAAAGGGCCGGGTCGCTGGTAACACCTACCGTCAGGCTATCGATGTTAAAGCCGCGGCGGCTGATTAGCCCCGATATGCGGCACAGGACACCAGGCTGATTGGATACGATGAATGAAATGACTCGCTGCTGCATATTGCGCTCCTTTCTCAATTTCTATAATAAAAAAACTGCATGCTCCTCTGTTGCTGAAGAGACGCAGTTGCTAACAACTTCGCGGTACCACTCATCTTGCCTTTTAATAAGGCCGCTCTAGCAGGCTCCAACAAGCCCTGGCCTGTAACGGGACCACCCGGCTATGTCTACTCTGATTCGACACGCAGCTCCGGAGGGATTCGTTTGCCGCGGCATTACCGGTTTTCACCCACCACCGGCTCTCTGCAAATGACCTACACCAAACCTGTCTCCATCAACGCTTTTAAATTAGTGTAATACTATCAGATGCTCATACGTTTGTCAATGTGCATTTTAATAAATATGCATAATAATTTTCTTTATGCAAAATATCCGCCACGGCGAATATACTTGTCCAAATATAAAACAAACCCTACCGCTAGCAGAACTTTAATTAATGAAAGCTGCTTCATGCGACCAAAAATATGGTATAATCAAATTCGTAAACCAAGCCGAAAGAAGAAAGCGAAACATGAGCAAAACTGAGCTGGTACGACAGGAAATGATTAAAGCGATGAAGGCGGGAGACGCACCGCGCAAGGAAGCGCTGTCAATGCTGCTCGCCGCGCTGAAAAAGAAAGCCATCGACAAACGGGCGGACCTTACGGAAGAAGAGGAAAACGCGGTTGTTTTCAAGGAGATCAAGGAGGCGCAGGAAGCCCTCGATTCGGCGCCTGCAACCCGCGCGGACATCATCGAAGAGAACCGGTTTAAAATCAGCATATACTCAGAGTTCGCGCCGAAGCTGATGAGCGAAGACGAAGTGCGGGCGGAGATTAAGAAAGTGCTGGCGCAGCTCGGCATCGAAAAACCGTCGCCCAAAGACAAGGGCAACATCATGAAGGCTGTGATGCCCGTATTGAAGGGAAAAGCCGACGGCAAAATGGTCAACAAGCTCGTGGATGAGCTGACGCGCGGCTAGTTGCGAATACATGCATGGAAGAAACAGCACAATACAACAGCCGTGTTTTGTATTGACAATGCGATATTCATCTCTTATAATAAACTAGCTTTTTGAGCTTTTGGAGAAGTACCCAAGTACGGCTGAAGGGGCTCCCCTGCTAAGGGAGTAGATCGGGGTAACCGGTGCGCGGGTTCAAATCCCGCCTTCTCCGCCAAAACCCGTAAAAGTGCCTTTAAATAGGGCTTTGCGGGTTTTTGTTTTTATTTACCAGTTGCCAAAAATTGAGATGAAATGATTAGGGACACACTGATCAATAAGGCTTTTGCGTTCCCGATATGCAAAACATGGGGATAAAACCCCAATTATCGAGAGTATTTATGCCTTATCACCGCCCTTTTTCGGGTGTT
>JBMNOT010000097.1:0-7536 GCA_050943225.1 Christensenellales bacterium
CGAGGAAATAGTAATCATCCATAGAATCGCAATCAATGATATCCCGCAAGGAAGACACGCCGAAGCTGGCCGTGATCTGCAATGTGATTGACCCCACAATGAAACGCTTTTCCATAATGAGCTTTCTTAATCTTTCCGCAAAAATACACCCTTCTTCCGCGGAAGTCCGGGGCATCAGTATGATGAATTCTTCTCCGCCAAACCGGGCCACAGTATCCGTTTCCCTGACGTTGGCTGTCAAAAAGTCGGCAAGCTGCCTGAGCATGTTGTCGCCCACCGGATGGCCGTAAGTATCGTTGATGTTTTTAAAATTGTCGATATCCAAAATGACGATAGCCGTTTCGTGACCATAGCGCCGCATCGAGGCAATCTCCCGCTTAATCAGTTTTTCAAGCAAACGCCTGTTTGGCAAATCGGTCAGCGGGTCATAATACGCCATCTGTTCCAATTGTTTTTGCTGGGATTCAATGCGCCTCGTTTGAATAATATTCATGTAGCTGTAATGCCATAGTATACAGCTGAGGAAGAAGCCGATACCAACGGCCACCACACCGTTAACCCTGTTGGAAAGCAGCGCCAGCGGGTCGGTTGTGGTCAATGTCAAAAAGAAGTAATACATCACATATGTGATCACATAAATGATCAGGGAAGCCAACGGCCTGATGAGCAGTATAATACCGACAATGATGCACATCAATACAAATGTCGTGATGCTCGTCATGACCATCTGGTCGAAGACGACAATAATAATACCCAGCGTCATGATAACAGCCACAAGCATATACTGCAGCACAAACATGGTCGTATTGGGTTTTGTTCTTTTCCGCAGTTTGCGGGTTATGAGCAGAAACCCAATCATAAAAATGAGCAGTACAGAATGGCACCCGATAATCCCCTGCCTCCATGTTGCATCTTCAGATTTTGTGAAAGCAAACAGAAGAATACTGATAATATGCAGCGGTATAGCAATAATGGATATAAGGTAAATCCTCCGGGTGTTGATGAGCGCGCACTCATCCAGCACGTTTTTATTGTCAAGAAACGCTTTTTGCAGTTTCCTCTTTAGGAGTGTAAATAAGACTGCCAGTGACCTGGATTTCCCTCGTGAGTTTTTTATCTGTACTACCGCCACTTTGCTATTGCTCTAGCAAAATAATCGGCTCAAACACCCCAAACCATAATACTGTCAATGATGTTTTCTTGTTTAAAATAAAACAGCGCTGCCTGCTCCCGAAGTTGCAGACAAACGCGGTATTATCTTGCCAATAGTTAGCACGCGGCGCTCAACGCTTCCTGCTGCGCGCAGGCCACGTATGATACTTTCGCGCGATGTCCATCAGCACGTCCACAATCTCCGGGCAATACAGCGTGCCCCTGGCAGCCGCCATCTTCTGGCTCAGTTCCTTGTAGGTCATCTTCTCGCCCGCCAGCATAAGGTCGTCGAAGCCGCGCACCACAGCCACAATGCGGCTGGGCATCGCAATCGCATCCTGCCAGGCATCGTAGCGCTTGTAGAGGTCGATATAAAGGTTCTCCATCTGCGCCAGCGAGTCGATGCTGATGATGATCTCGCGACCCACCTCGAAATGGGCGTCGTATATGCGCTGGTCCTCCGGGCTCAGCCGCAGCCTTTGAGCCAGCAGCCTGTCGTCGATGCCGATAAGGCCGATATCCGCGAGCTTCGCTAACAGCTTGATATCCGATATTGTCTCCTCAGTGCACATCAGCGCTTTAGCCATCTGAACGGCCAGCCCCTGGAGGCGAATGACGCGCTTGCCCCAGCCAGTCTTCCGGCTGATGATGGCATTGATGCAGTCTATCACCGACGGGCCCGAGAGGTGTTTCTGTATGTTCCGACGCCAAATCAGTTTCTGGTGCGCCCGGTGGTACAGCTGGCTGAAATCCATCTCATATTCAGCGATGGCATAGCCACAGCTGATCTTCGCCTTGATCAGGTTGAGATACGCGCTGTGCAGCCGGATGTTGGCTCCGCCGACGTATGTCTCGATTTCCAGCTGGGCCTTGCCCGTAAAAAGACAGCAGTATTCGCCGCCGCCCGCACGCCCGATAATATCCGCATCAAAAAAGCACTCCTGAATGACCTGCGCCACGTTGCAGATCATGGTATTGCCCGCCTGAACCCCCAGCGTGCTGCACACTTCGCTGAGGTTGTCGATGCGGAATATCACCAGCGCCAGCGGATACGTGCCAAAGCGCGCCAGCGCGTTGTACTGCGACTCGAAACTGCTGAAGTTGGCAAGCCCCGTCAGCGGGTCGTGCGTTTCCAGAAACTCCAGCCGCTGTTTCTGGCGGCAGAACGCGTCCATGTCCAGCGCCACGCCGGACGCAAACATCGCGCCACGCGTTCGGTCGATAAGCCCCTTGAGATGATACCTTTTCCAGGCGCCGCTGATGCTAATGTCGATATTGATGTCGAGAGACTGCCGCCGGCCAGCGCCCAGGCTGTCCACGAGCAGGCGCAGCCTGCTTATGCTCTCCGGCGAAATGCGCATCGTCATTTCGCTGAGCGGGAACGACGCCACTACGCTGCCGTCGCTGTTGAATATGCGAACCTTCTGCGCTCCCCACTCTACTTCCCAGAGCAGCATGTCCGACAGGTTGGGCCGCAGGCCAAGATCATCAAACATACCCAGCTGTTCATAGTATGTTTCGATCTGGTTGTCCCTCAAGCCCTCTGAAATGGTGCCGCTCTGAATGTATGACAAAGTCCTGCCTCCAGCTGCTATTCTCTCACCAAATTAGATAAACCGCTTTGGTACCCCTTAAACAGTGAGGCTCGTAAAAGTCCGGCAACATGCGATGCGTTAATCCGGGAAAATTCAGCGCGGATTTGCGCCCTTGGAAGCAGCCCGTTTGCCCTGAAAATAGGTTTTTAGCAAACCCGCCGCCTCATCGGCCAAAACGCCGCCGGTGACGCACGGAGTGTGGTTCAGCCTGCCTTCGGCGAGATTATAGAGCGAACCGAAAGCGCCCGCCTTGGGGTCGTACGCGCCGAATACCACTTCGTCGATGCGCGCGTTGATGATAGCCCCGGCGCACATCGGGCAGGGCTCCAGCGTCACGTACAGCGTGCAACCCGAAAGGCGCCAGCCGCCCAGACGACGGGCCGCCTGCTCGATGGCCAGTATCTCCGCGTGCGCCAGCGGATTTTTACGCGTTTCTCGCCGGTTGTATGCCCGTGCGATAATCCGCCCGTCTCTCACGATAACAGCGCCCACCGGCACCTCGTCTTTCTTTGCCGCTTTTTTGGCCAGGGCAATGGCCTCGGCCATATAAGTCTCCCGCATATCCATAGAGGTATTATACCATGCGCCGGCCCGCTGTCACGCACGGCTTTTCACGTGGGCACAGGCCGCCTGCGCAAAGCATTCTGCCCTTACGGTTTATGCCGGGGCTGCATGGTATAATGCCGCTTTATGGAAAATTCCCGCAAAACGCACATAGAATATGTGATTTTACTGCTCAAAATGGACATATTATGTGAAAAATTTTCGCTTTGGGCTTGTAGCTCGCGGATAATGGTGATATATTGAAGCAAACGGGTAATGGAGAGACAGTCAAGTGAATACACAGAGACGCAATGCCATTTTGGAATTGTTGAATAGCAAAGGCGAGGTCAGCTTAAAGGAACTGGAAGCGCTTTTCCCGACGTGTTCCAGCATGACGCTCCGGCGGGACCTCAAATATTTCGAGGAAAACGGTCTGGTGAAGCGCACGCGCGGCGGCGCCGTAGCGCTGTCGATGCTGTCCATCACCGCGGAGGACGTCTATTCGCGGCGGGCTCGGGAGAACACCGCCGCCAAGACGCTGATCGCCCGTAAGGCAGTGTCCTACATCGAGAGCGGCCGGTCATTCTATCTGGACTCGGGTACCACGGTAATGCTGTTCGCCAAGGAGATCCCCGACGATTATTTCTCGATACTGACCAGCGGCCCCAACATTGCGCTGGAGCTGATCAAGAAACAAAAGCCCAACGTGATGCTGATCGGCGGCGTGCTTAACCGCAATACCATTTCGATATCCGGTGCCAACGCCACCAGTTTCTTAAACAGCGTCAATATCGACACGGCGTTCATGGCAGCCAGCGGCTTTTCGCTGCAAAACGGCTTCACCAGCGGCACCTATTCGGAGTGCGAGCTCAAGCAGGAGGTGCTTCGGCGCGCATCGTCCGTCATTATGCTGATGGACTCGTCCAAATGCGGCAAGAGCCTGCCGTATACGTTCGGGACGCTCAAGGACATCGGCGTGCTCGTATCGGACGACAATCTCCCCGACGAAATAAAAGCCGCCGCCGCCGAAAACGGCGTGACTGTCATATAGCTTTGCTGCCCAACTCTCGATACAAAAAAGATTGCTCCAATAAGCAATCTTTTTTTTGTTGCTCTTTACGTAGTGTGTTCGATGTAGTGTGCAGCTACAGCAGCTCCTTCAGCCGTTCCGCAAACGCGACAGCGCTCTCCGATGCCGCCTCGATGATATCCGCGTGCAGCGCGAAATCGAGCATGGTAATGTCCTCCAGCACCACGCGCTCGTACACGTCCACCTTGCAGCTGCGCCCTTTCTCAAGGGCGAGCGCCTTCTTGGAAGCGGCGGACGCCGCCATCAGCGCCGGGAACACGAACGGCGAATAGGTCTCGGGCGACTCGTTGATCTGCGGGTCGATAGCGGCCAGCACTTCGCAGTCCTCACGGATGATGTCGAACGGCACCGGGTTGATGCACGACCCGTCCATCAGCACCGCGCCGTCCAACTCGTGCGGCGAGAACACGCCGGGTATCGCCATGGCCGAGCGCACCGCCGGCCCCACATCGCCGGTGTCGAACACCACCTGCTCGCCCGTCAGATAGTTTGCGGCCACCACCTTGAGCGGGAAATACAGTCGGTCGAACACCTTGATCGGCACAACCATCCGGTAATGCTCTTCCAGCCCCAGACCGTCCAGTATGCCGTATTTGAGGTCCTTGACCTTAAACATATTGATCGGTTTCTTGGCGCCGGGGAAGTCGATGTCCTCCAGGAAGTCGATCATGTGCTGGCTGGTCATGCCCGCCGCATACATCGATGCCACCACGGCGCCGACTCCGGTTCCCGCCACAATGTCCGGCTTGATGCCTGCCGATTCCAGAGCCTTCACATAGGCGATATTGGCGATTCCCTGAGCCCCGCTGCCGCCAAACGCGATACCGAGTTTCTTTGTCATAAGTTATTCCCCTTCTATATCAGCTTTTTTACTTTATCTATGAAATCAGGCAGGTAGCTCAAGGCCTGATCATATACCGTTCTGTACTTAATAAATTCCAGAGAAGAGACGGGCGGCAAGTTGGGACGTTCGAATATCTCCACCGTACACGTTTTGAGCTTCTGCTGGATGTATGCCTCCTGCGTCGCAGCCCAGGTGGCATACTTGGCGTTCTTGCGCGTCGGGGCCATGTTGGGACACGGCCTTACCAGCGACACGTCGATGGCGATCAACACGTCGCAGGCGTCCTTGATGACATCAAACGGCACAACGTTGGTCGCGCCGCCGTCCACATAGTATTCTTCGCCCACCCTCTGCGGCCCGAACACGCCGGGCAGCGCAACGCTGGCCATCACGGCGGGCAGCAGTTCCCCCGAATCGAATACGCGCTCCTTTAGCGTGTGGAAGTTGGTCGCCACCACTTTTAGCGGGATTTCCAGCTCTTCAAAACGCTCTTTGGGCAGCAGCTCCTTTAAGCTGTGCCACGCCGCCGCGGCAGCCCATCCCATCTGCCGGTCACGCAAAAGCGGCTGGATTTTGGGTTTTCTAAACGAGTTGATAAGCGCCTCAATACGCGCCAGCATCTCGTCCGGCGTGAGGCCGCCGGCGTATAGAGCGCCCGCGATAGCGCCGCTGGAGGTGCCTGATATGACAGAGGGGCGTATGCCCAAATCCTCCAGCGCCTTGATATATGCGATATGCGCCACGCCGCGTACGCCGCCGCCGCCCAGCGCCAGGCCCACGCTCTTCACACGCTGTCTCCTCCGTCCCTGTCACTGTCACTTTCCAATATATCACCATACACAGACGGCGTAAAGACCTCAGCCATGCAGCCCAAAGCTATGACCACGGCTCCTTGGTGTGCCGCCGGACGCATATCTCGTCGATGACGGCGCCGTTTCTGTTCTTCAGCAGGAACAGCACGATATCGGCGATCTCCTCCGGCGTGCTGAGCGTCGACAGGTCCAAATCGGGCCGGAGCCGCTGAATCATCTCGGTCACGACGCCGCCTGGGGATATGGCGTGAACGCGGATGCCCTGGTCAAACGTCTCGCGAGCCAGCACCTTGGTGTAGCCCAACAGCGCGTGCTTTGCCGCGGAATAGGCGCCCTGCATCGGGTAGCCCTCGTGAGACACCACTGAGCAGATGTTGATCACGGTGGCGTGGTCGGACTCCAGCAGATAAGGCATGGCCGCATTCACCAGCATGAACGGCGCCCGGACGTTGATCGCCATGTGCCGGTCCCATTCCTCTTTGCTGGTGTCGACGAGCAGCATTTTATTGCCATAGCCCGCGTTGTTGATGACGATATCGATGCCACCGTACGCCGCCACGCAGTCGGATACGATCCGGTCGAAGCTGCTGTCGTCTAAAAGGTCCGCCGGCGTCAGCAGCAGGTTCTTCCCCTCCATGTCTTTCAGTGCGTCGAGACGGCGCGACGTCGCCAGCACCCTTACCTTCTCGCGCAGTAGCGCTTTTACAATCGCCAGGCCGATGCCATGGCCCGCCCCGGTTACAATTGCAATCTTCCCTGATATTTCGCCCATTTCCTTATCCTCTTTTGCATTGTGATATCATAATATTAACACAACTCCCGTCATCTTGCACAGGTACAACCCCAGTTTGGCGAAAAAACGGTTTTCCCCGTAGCCCCGCCTCTGGCTTATGCTGCGGCCTCCAGTATTGTCTGCAGCCGAACTATCTGATACAATACCACAGATATTATCTATAACGAGAGGACAGCATGACTCAGCTTACGGACATCGGTTGTTACATAGTGGACATGGACGGTACAATCTATCTCGGCGAGCAGGTAATCCCCGGCGCGCGCGAGCTGTTGGCGCATTTCGACGCCGCCGGAATGCCGTATTACTTCTTCACCAACAACTCTTCAAAATCGCCGGATGATTATGTGGAAAAGCTGGCGCGGCTGGGCTTTGGAAACTACGACGTAAGCCGAATTATCACATCCGCCCATGTGTCCATGCAATATATCCGCCGCACATACGGGGAGAACGCCGCCATCTATGCGGTGGGCACCCCTTCCCTGCTGTCGCAGCTTAATGAAGCAGGCTTCGACGTGTCGGACAGCCGTACGCCGGACTGCGTGCTGATTGGCTTTGACACAACGTATGATTTTAAAAAAGCGACCCGCGCCGTGGAATTGCTGAGGGCCGGCGTGCCGTTTCTCGCGACCAACGTGGACGCCGTCTGCCCGCTGGAGGGCGGCCGCGTGCTGCCCGATTGCGCGAGCATCTGCGCGATGCTGACCTAC
>JBMNOT010000098.1:0-7494 GCA_050943225.1 Christensenellales bacterium
CCTTAATCGCGATGATTAAGGGCTTTTCCTCTGGCAGCGGAACTAGGATTCGAACCTAGACAATACGAGTCAGAGTCGTAGGTGCTACCGTTACACCATTCCGCTACGCCTTCCAGCTTACAATCATGGGTATTGAATCATCCACGATTTCTGCAGGACATGTGCAGGACATATTATAAGCGCTTCCATTATTTTTGGCAAGACCTTAATCTAAAAAATTAGGGCATGGCATACGTCTATATTCAACGGCATAAAAATAGCACCTGCGTAATTGCGCTTTTGCAAATAATCGCAGGTGCTGCCAATCTGTATAAAAGATATCCCAGGGTGCCGTCCGCCAAGTTTAAACACCTGCCTTGCCAAGCAGGTGGGTGTGCTGCCATCACTTCTGCCATCCCGTCAGAGCGGGCCCGACATCCGTATCCGGACTCGCACTCCCGTCAAAAATCTGGAGGTATTAAACACTGGCGTCAATCGAACACCGCAGGATTGGTGGGGTTAATTGGGATCGAACCAACGACCTCTACGATGTCAACGTAGCGCTCTAACCAGCTGAGCTATAACCCCCCGAAGCTGCATTTCATATTATACACGATATTCTGTTCAAATCAATAGCAATTTTGCTTTTCAAATATATGTAAGCCGATTCCTGATGAAGGCAGCATTGACAACAGCTTTTTTTCGGCATATAATAATCCACAATCAGCAGGACAAGTAGCGCTGGTTATACGCGCAGCAAGAGACGTGCACATCGCTGGCTGGAAGTGTGCCGTGCGCAACCAGTGGCGAAACCACCTGCGGTGTCAAGTGGGGTGGCGCCCGTATCCGCCGCAAGAGCTGCCATTGATCCAATGGAAGATGGGTGGAACCGCGGTGAACAATCGTCCCATGCACAAAAGTGCGTCGGGCTTTTTTATTTTAGAGTGTCGAGGGGATATATATGATAATCACATTGGCAAACGGAGAGAGCAGAGAATTCAAAAACGGCATGAGCGCGCTGGATATTGCGGCGGCGATATCGCACAAGCTCGCCAAAAAAGCGCTGGCTGCCCGCATCGACGGCGCAGTCAAAGACTTAAATACGGTGATCAACGCGGACTGCCGGGTGGAGATACTGACATTTGAAGATGAGGACGGCAAAAAGGCGCTGTGGCATACCGCGTCTCACATCATGGCGCAGGCCGTAAAACGGCTGTTCCCGTCGGCCAAGCTCGCCATCGGCCCGGCTATTGACACCGGGTTTTACTACGACTTCGACGTCGAAGAATCGTTCGACGCCGACGACCTCGGGCGCATCGAAGAAGAAATGCGCCGCATTGTGGACGCCAACCTGCCGCTGGAGCGCTTTGAGCTGCCGCGGGAAGAGGCGCTCGCTCTCATGAAGGATGAACCGTATAAGCAGGAGCTGATCAACGACCTGTCGGAGAACGCGCATATCTCCTTATACCGGCAGGGTGAGTTTACCGACCTCTGCGCCGGCCCGCACCTTCCCTCCACCGGCAAAGTGAAGGCGTTTAAGCTGCTTTCCGTCGCGGGGGCGTATTGGCGCGGCAACGAGAAAAATAAGATGCTCTGCCGCATATACGGCACGGCGTTTGAAAAACAGGAAGAGCTCGCCGCTTACCTCAATCAGCTCAAGGAAGCGCGCGAGCGCGACCACAACAAGCTAGGACGCGAGCTGAAATACTTCACCACCAGCGATGTGGTGGGCCAGGGCCTGCCGCTGCTGATGCCCAAGGGCGCCAAGGTGATACAGGTGCTGACCCGGTTCGTGGAAGACGAGGAGGAAGCGCGCGGCTATACGCTGGTGCGCACGCCGCTGATGGCCAAGAGCGACCTCTATAAGATCTCCGGCCATTGGGATCACTACAAGGACGGCATGTTCGTGCTGGGCGATGAGGAAAAAGACGATGAGGTAATGGCGCTGCGCCCAATGGACTGCCCATTCCAGTACATGATCTACAATTCCGAGCTGCACAGCTACCGCGACCTGCCCATCCGTTACAGCGAGACTGCGACGCTGTTCCGCAATGAGGCTTCCGGCGAGATGCACGGACTTATCCGCGTGCGCCAGTTCACGCTGGCCGACGCGCACATCATCTGCCGGCCCGACCAGATTGCGGACGAGTTCAAGGGCGTGGTCAGCCTGATCCAGTACATGATGAAATGCCTGGGTATCGAGAAAGACGTCAAATACCGGTTCTCAAAATGGGATCCGAACAACACCGAGAAGTACATCAATAACCCGGAAGCCTGGGATACCACGCAGCGCCTGATGAAGGACATACTGGACGACATCGGGCTGGATTATGTAGAGGCCGACGGCGAAGCCGCGTTCTACGGCCCCAAGCTGGACTTGCAGTTCCGCAACGTGTTCGACAAGGAGGACACGCTGTTCACCGTGCAGATCGACTTTGCCAGTGCAGAGCGGTTCAACATGACCTATGTGGACAGCGACGGCGAAAAGAAACATCCCTACATCATCCACCGATCCTCCATCGGCTGCTACGAGCGCACGCTTGCCATGCTGATCGAGAAGTACGCCGGCGCGCTGCCGCTGTGGATAGCGCCCGAGCAGGTGCGCCTGATGTCCATCACCGACCGCAGTCTGCCCTACCTGCACGAATGGGCGCAGAAGCTGAGAGCGGCAGGCGTTCGCGTGACAGTGGACGACCGCAGCGAGAAGATCGGCTACAAAATCCGTGAGGCGCGCTACGAGCGCATCCCCTATATGGTGATCGCAGGCGACAACGAGGTGGAGAAAGGCACTGTGTCCGTCCGCAAGCGCGGCGCGGGCGACCTGGGCGAAATGGACGGCAGCGCGTTCATGGAGATGCTGCTCAAAGAGATCCGCGAGAAAACGATATTCTAAATACAAAAAAGCCCGGGAGCAGAATCCCGGGCTTTCGCATTTAGTTTCGTCATACCGCTTAAGAAGGCGGCAGCTCACCCGCCGCCACCAGCATCAGGCGCGTATGTTCCTTATCCTCAAACCCCAGCACATCCGACGTGCTGCCCGAAAAATACAGGCAGGTATGCCCTTGCATATCGTTGTCCGCAATGGTGTACTCCCCGTCCGGATGCCCAAACAGCGAGGCCGCGTAGGACTTATCGCCCACTTGCACCAGCACGGCGCGCTTTTCCCAGGTAAACGCGCCGCCAAAGCACTCCAGGAACGCATCGGTAGCCGCCTTGTCCACCGTCTCCACATCCGCATGGCCCGTGCCGCCCGTGCGCTTCACGGTGAACGATTTGCCGGTGTTGAAGTCGGTGACGGTAAACGTTGAACCTACCGGAATCGCCGGGTCCACCACAGTGCTCCAGTCCGCCTTTTCGCCGAGCTGCACAGAAGTTTCCCTGTAAACCGGCCCTGATACCGGCACCATGCCGGCGCTCAGCGGTTTTCTCTTCGCGTCTAGCGAAAACAGCTTGTCATATGTCTGGACGCCAAGGTCCCCGTCCGCATCCAGCCCGTTGTTCTTCTGGAATTCCATGACTGCCTGAACCGTCTTCGTCCGGTACAAACCCGTCGGCCGGTAATTGAGATACCCCAGATCCCGCAGGCGCATCTGCACTCTGAAAACATCGATGCCGCTGCTTTCCTGATTCAGCAGATAGCCTTCCGGCGCGCCCAGCGATACCGGTATGCCGATGGAAAACACAATAGCTATTACCAGCAGAAACAGCGTTATCCTTTTCATGTGCAGGACCCTTTCCGACTTTTTTCTCATTATACTACGCTTTCCTCCCAAAGTACAGCCTTTTGCCAGCCTGTACAGCCTGCGTCAGCCGCGCCGGCTAGCCAGAAAGGAGCTGTAATCGCCTTTAAACGTCACCGCTTTGCCCGCTTCAAGGCTAATGATTCGGTCGGCTACAGCGGAAATAAACGCGCGGTCGTGCGAGGCAAACAGCACAGCACCGGGATACGCCGCCAAAACTTCGGTGAGCGCCCTGCGCGACTCGGCATCCAGAAAGTTTGTCGGCTCATCCAGCAGCAGCAGATTAAAATCGCTGAGTATCACGCAGGCCAGGGCCAGCTTTAGCCGCTCGCCGCCGCTCAAAACGCTGGCAGGGTGGTGCAGCGTATCCCGCCGGAATAGCAACCGTGCGAGTATTGTTCTCACAAACGTCTCGTCATAAACCGACTGCGCCAGCGCGTTTTGGAGTATGGACGCGTTGTCATCCAGCCCGCTCGCATCCTGCCGGTAATAGCCGATTTTCAGCTCCGCACACCGCTGTATCCCCGCCTCACCGTGGGCAATCATGTTAAGCAGCGTCGTCTTGCCCGCGCCGTTCGGGCCCAGCAGCGCCGTCTTCTTGCCGTTGGGTATCACAAACCGGCAGCCATTCAGCACCACGCGATCTCCGTAGCTCTTGGTCAGCCCGTCCGCACTGACCAGCACCGGGCTGTGCAATATGCCGGCGGCGTGTATGTCGAACGCAATGGGCTTGTGACGCCACGGCTTTTCCACCTTCTCCAGCTGTTCCAGTCGGCTCCGTGCCGCTTTGGCCGCGCGGTCCAGCTTCGCTTTCTGCCGCTGGCCGCCCATTTTATGCAATCGCGCTTCCGAGCTGCCCATGCGCCGGGGCGCTTTTTTGACTCTTGCGGACTGACGGGCTTTTTCCGCAGCCACATGCGCCAGCCGTTCGCGCTCGGAGACGTATGCGTCGTACCGTGCCTGACGGGCGGCCTTCTCGCGTTCCCGCTGCTCAAGATAGTCGTGATAGCCGCAGGCGTACAGCGTGAACACGCCGTCCTCCAAAGCGAGCACTTTGTTGCAGACATTTGCCAGCAGCTGCTGGTCGTGCGAGATCAACAGCAACGCGCCCCGAAACGCCCTCAGCATGCGCTCCAGCTGTTCAATGCCGCTGATATCAAGGTTGGTCGTCGGCTCGTCGGCCAGCAGCAGGTCGGGCTGCTGCGCAAACGCCGAGGCGATGAGCGTTTTGGTACGCTCTCCCCCGCTGTGCGTTCCCTCCAGCGCGAAACCCAGCCGCGCCGCGGTTTTCGCATCCCTTTCCGCATCCTGCGGCTCTCCCAGCTGCCCGATCACCGCCGGATGCCCGCGCACCGTTATTTTCCCCGCGTCCGGCTGCTCCTCTCCTGTAATCAACCTAAGCAGCGTCGTTTTCCCGGTTCCGTTAGCCCCTACTACCGCAATTTTGTCGCCCGGGTACACCGCCAGCCTTTCCAGCGAAAACAGTTTCCTTGCCCCAAAGCTCTTTTCCAGTCTGTTTATTTCCAATAACAAAAAAATCCACTCCTTTCACAGAGAGGATTACGGCATGCGCGCATACCTTGGCAGCTTTAATACTATATTTTTCCATAAATGCATACAGTAATCCCTCAAATCCGGCTATACGTCCTTCAATTGTTGGATTACTGTATCTTCATCAGCTGATAAAAGCTCCTTTTACTTGCTAATCATACCGTACCAGCTTGCAGCTTTCATGTCAAGTGCCGCAGGCGCCCGGCTGCAGAGCCGGAGCATAAAGCCGCCCTTCCTGGCGGATGGATGCCACTACTTAACCTGCCGCTTGGGCATTGCCTTCTTTTTGGCCTTCTGCTGTTCCGTCCGCTCCACGCTGGCTTTCAGCGCTTCCATCAAGTCGATGACGTTGGACTCCGGCGCCTCGGGCTGCGCCACCACCTGCCGGCCCGCGATGCGGTCTTCAATAATATGCCTCAGCGCCTCGCGGTATGTGTCGGTGTATTTGGACGGGTCGAACGGCGCGGTCAGGTTGGCAATCAGCTTTTCCGCAATGTCCATCTCCTTCTCGTCCGCCTTCATGTCCTGAGGCAATCCGGGCACTTCGGAAACGGGGCGTATCTCGTCGGGATAGAATATCGTCTCCAGCACCATCGCTTCGCCGTAGATGCGCAGTACGCACAGCGTTTGCTTGTCGCGCAGCGTAACGCGCGCCACCGCGATGCGCCCGCTGCGCGCCATGGCTTCGCGCAGCAGGTTATACGCCTTGGCGCTGGCCGTCACTTCGGGCTGCGGCGCTAGGTAATACGTCTTGTCGAAATAGATGGGGTCTATTTCCGAGAGGTTCACAAAGTCCAGTATCTCGATGGTGCGCGCCTGCGCCTCGGCCCGGGCGGACTCGATGTCCTCCCCCGATACGATCACAAACCGGCCCGGCTCGTACTCGAAGCCCTTGACGATATCGTCCGGGCCTACCTCTTCGCCGCACGTCGGGCAGACCTTTTTATACTTGATGGGGGTGTGGCATTTCTTATGGAGGGTGCGGAAACGGATATCCTTCTCCTCCGTCGCGGCAAACATCTTGACGGGAATGCTGACCAGCCCGAAGCTGATCGCCCCCTTGAACATCGCGTGCATCGCTTCATCCCTTTCTTGTGCTGATGCTATTAATATCTCCCGCATGCGGCAAAAAGATAAGCATTTTACATACTATGACTGTGCGCCCACTGCAAAAAAACTGAACATGCCATGATGACATGTTCAGCTCAATTTTTTTCAGTCATACCGCCCTATAAGGGCACAGGGAACTACTCCATCCAGTCGGGCTTGCCCACGCTGAATGCGAAACGCGTCTCCGATTCCGCCGGCACGCCCGGCTCCAGCACCGGGCTCTGGAACGCCGGCTGGTTGATGGCGTCAGGGTAGAACTGCGTTTCCAGGCAGAACCCACGGCGTCTGGTGCAGCGCCGCCCGCCTTTGAGCTTAAGATCCTCGCCGAGGAAGTTGCCGGTATACAGCTGGACGCCCGGCAAGTCGGTGCTCACCGTCATCGCAATGCCAGTGGATTCGCACCATGCCACCGCCGTCCCTTTCAGCGCATAGTTGTGGTCGTAACCGCCCGCCAGCGCCATCTGATCATAGCCAGAGCCGATATCCTGCCCAATCTGTTTGGGCTTGCGGAAATCCAGCGGAGTGCCTTCCACGGAGCGCATCTTCCCCGTCATGGAGAACTCCTCTGCGATCTCGCAGAACTCATCCGCTTCGATGCGCAGCCAGTGGTCATACACCGTGTCCGCGTCCTGGCCGGCCAGGTTGAAATATGAATGATTGGTCAGGTTCATCAGCGTCCGCTGGTCGCTCATGCCACGGTAACGGATGGACAGCACATTGTCTTCAGTCACCGTATAAGTCACGCTCACAATGAGATTGCCCGGGTAACCCTGATCGCCGTCCGGGCTCAGCAGCGTCAACATGAGGCTGTTTTCCGCTATTTGCTCCGATTTCCACAGCTTTTTATTAAAGCCGACATTGCCGCCATGAATGTTGTTGACGCCCCCTTCGTTGCATTCCAGCTGATATTCCCTGCCGTCCAGCGTAAACCTGCCTCCCCTGATGCGGTTGGCGCAACGCCCGATAACCGCGCCGAAATACGGCGGGTTGGTTTCATAGTCCGCCAGCGAGTCAAAACCCAGCACGATGTCCACCGGCTTCCCCTCATTATCCGGCACCAGCAGCTTTGTGATGATGCCGCCGACATCCGTAATCTGCGCTTCCATTCCATTCC
>JBMNOT010000099.1:0-7436 GCA_050943225.1 Christensenellales bacterium
CCTACCCACCTGTTCCTGCCCGAAGTGGCACAGGCGCTGGGTACGCGCTGCATCATTCCGCCCCATGCCGCAGTGGCCAACGCCGTGGGTGCGGTGGTAGGCGACATATCCGCCAGCGCGCGCGTCGACATATCCCCCAACTACTCGTCGCTGGGCATCGCGAGCTTCACCGTATTGGCACCGGACGGCCCGCTGGTGTTTGAAACGCTGGAGGAAGCGGCCGCGGCTGCCGAAGAAGCGGCTGTCCGCGCGGCGTCGGAGGAGGCGCGGCGGCGCGGCGCGAAAGACAGGCTTAACGTCAAAACGCAGCTGACGCCTCACAAGGCGTATGCGAACGACGGGTTGGAGATCGAACTGGGCGCAAGCGTCACCGCCTTCGCCACCGACCACCTGATGCCGGTCTAAACTATACAGACATAAAAAATGCCCTGCCGGCTGTGCGCAGGGCATTTATCATTTATGTAAGCATCTCTTATTTGAAAAACTTTATGTCGTCTCCTCTTTTTCCGCCGCAGCATCCGCTCCCGGCGCCGCATCCGCCTGCATTTCCGCAAGCTTGCGTATTACCGCCTCGCGGGCCTCGGCGTCCAGCTGGTCCATGCTGTCCAGAATATCGGCCAGCATCTTTTCTTTCTTCTTCTCCTCCATGGCGCGCCTTAATTCCCCGCTGCGCTCACGGCCTTGTCGGACGCTCTCCTCGCCCTTTGCGACCAGCTTGTCGAACAGCTCCTTGCTCTTCCGGGCCGCATCCTCCGCCGTGTCCGCCAGCTTCGCCGCCAGCACTTTCCCCTGTTCGGCGGTCATCATGCCCTTCTCTACCAGCTTCTCCACCAGTTCCCTGCCCTGCGCCGCGGTCAGTTCGCCCTTCTCCACCAGCTTCTCCACCAGTTCCCTGCCCTGCGCCGCTGTCAGTTCGCCCTTCTCCACCAGCTTCTCAACCAGTTCCTTGGACTTCTCGGCAGTCAGAACCGCCGCGCCGATACCGGCCATCAGTACCTTTTTCAGGTCCTCTCCGATATTCGCCATAATCGATCACTCCTTTCAGACGACATAATCCCCCTGTGCGCCGCTGACGCTGTGTTGCCATTGTGTATATTATACTCCTTTTAAGCGCCGCTGATAAGGCAATTCCCGTATTATTCTGCCTATTGCGCCTAAAGATGCCGGCGCCACAGGGGTCAAGCCGCTGATCGCAGTGTTCTTAGCGGAAATCTACGGCAATCTCATTGGTTCTCTCCCAGTTAACCCGCCAGCTGGGCACCGGGATTTTAAACATCCTGCACAGCTTCTCCACATCCGCTTTCAGTTTCTCGGGCGAAGCGGTATTTACCTGGCTTTTTACATAGTAATAGAAGTTCCACTCCGCTGCCCCGTACTGCCGGTAGCCAGGAGGCGCTCCTGTCAGCAGCAGGGCTTTGAGCGCCATAAGGCCGGGAGCTCCCCGTATAGCTCCCAGTTTGACGCCAGCCGCTCCGGCATCATCGCTGGACGGCGGCGGAGACTCTTCCGTGGGCTTTTCCGTGGGCTTTTCCGTGGGCTTTTCCGTGGGCTTTTCCGTGGGCTTTTCCGTGGGCTTTTCCGTGGGCTTTTGCGTCGGCTTTTCCGTGGGCTTTTGCGTCGGCTCCTGCGTGGGCGTCGGCTTTATCGTCGAAACAGGCGTCGGTGTCGGCACGGGCGTGGGCGTCGGCGGCACATATACCGGCAGCTTCGCGTCGGCATCCAGCTTGGCCTTTATCTTGGCAAGCACTCTTTTTGCGCCGGCCCGCACCACGCCGCTCTGCATGGAGTTCCATTTGGCAATGGCCGCCTTGGCCGTATACTCCTCATATATCGGCACATCCACGCCATACACCTGTTTAATCAGCTTGACGCGCGCCTCCTGGTCGGTCAGCACAAAGCTCCAGTTGAATATCAGCCGCGTCTGGCCGCCCATCGAATGGATGCGGATATTAGCCGGGTCCACGTTATACGCATAGGCCGCCAGCGCCGCCGTCTGCGCCAAAGTGGTGTTGGTATACAGGTTGCCGTCAAACGCACCCAGTATCTCCGGCAGCTTTGCCAGCAAATTCTCCTTCTTCAGCTTTTCAAATATCGCCACCAGCATCCTCTTCTGACGGTTGATGCGGTTGAGGTCGCCCGACAGTTCGCCTAGGTCCTTGCGCACCCGCAGGTAGTCCAGCACGCCTTGCCCGTCGAGATGCTGCATTCCCTTCTTGTATGAACGGCCCTGAATCGTAAACTCGATATCCACATCATAATCCACGCCGCCGATGGCGTTCACCAGATCCTTGACGGCGTTCATATCCACCGCATAATAATACTTCACCGGAATGTCGCCCAGCATCCAGCTGGCCGCTTCGCAGACCTTGTTGAAGCCGCCTTCCGTGGGCCAGCCGCCGCCGCAGTCGATGGACGCGTTCAGCTTGTATATGCCCTTCACGCCCGGTATCTTGGCATATGTATCGCGCGGCAGCGATATCATATCCACTGTGCCCGTATCGGTGTTGATGGCCAACACAATCATCACGTCCGCATGGAAGGCCTTTTTGCCGTTCCACGTGTCGCGCTCGGTGGAGTGGTCCACGCCGATCAGCATCACGTTGACGATATTTTTTAGCAGCGAGAAGTCTGCCGACGCCACCAGTTTTTCGTATTCGTCCTGCGCAGCCTCCGTGCTCTGAGGCGCGCTGCCCGAAACAGGGGCAGCCGGCGTAAAGGCCTGCGTCTGTGTATGGGGCGGCAGCGTAAACTGCTCTGCCACGTTGTCAAACTGGGCCATTGGATCTTGGAATATAGTGTAGGCATAAGCGCCGGCTCCCAGCAGCAGCGTGGCTAGAGCGCATACGACGCTCACGGCCACCTTCTTTTTCATGCCCCACGACCTGCGTGCCTTCTCCCGCTTCTCCTTCTTCTCGCCTTTGCGGTAGGCGCTTGAACGGGTATCAAAAGCGGGCTCGGGCGATTCCTCCAGGCAGACGCCCTCAGCCCGTTTTGCTCTTTGGCCAATCCACTTTGAGATGAAATCCGGTACTTTCATAGACACCACCACCTGCGCGGCCGCCGTTATTTTTTAGCCGAAACCGCTTTTATATCATATCTATGTGCCCCACAAAATATTCCACCCCCCAAAATTGCTGCCAGGCATATCTCACCTCGTTTATTGTAGAATCCTGACGCATTTTGTAAATATTATTTTCCATAATAAATATTTTTTACCATCGTTCGGTCTTTTACAATATAACAGCCCAAGGGCCAAAGTCAATAATCCGCAATATTAATTTTTCGTCACATACTCCGTCATCGTTTCGTAACAATCATCGCTGGCTTAAAATGAGGGACAATTCTATCAGCTTCTGCCGCTTCATAGATATAGTTAAGCGACATGGAGGAGTCTCACATGTATCTGATCAGAACTGTGAAGAAATCCCAGCTCATTGGCTTTGCTGCGCTGATTTTTTTTATAGTAGCCATGAGCGTGCTGCTTGCGGCCGTGTCGGACGACGGTCTGCCTGCCATCTCGGATACCTCCGACACGCCGGACTTTGAAAGCATCATCCACAGTCTTTTTGCCGTGCGCGACACCTGCGTGCTGCAGGGCAATATCGAGCCGCTCAGGAAGATATTCCTGACAGAAGAGCGCAATGGCCGTTGGGCGCTGGAATATGAAGCGCTCCGGGCTGAGCACCTGGCGCAGTGGGCAGCCAAACAGGGCGTCCGCTTTCACGATATAAAGACCGATATCAAGATACTGCGCAGCCGGACGGTGGGCCGGGGATACGCCTTCTATCTGGTCGCCTCCACCGAGTATACATACGCCTACCTGGACAGCCCCGACGTAATGAACAGCTTCCGCATGGGCAGTTACCATTCGCTCGACCTGATCCCCGGAAAGGCGTCGGGCACATGGGTCATCAGCCGCGAATGGTACGACTGTCCGTTCTCCAAGGAAATCGACGAGAGCTTCTTTACGCCTGAGATGACCGAAAACATCGCCGCCCATAAGCCTGCAAACCACTCGCAGCTCAGCGAAGCGCGCCTGGGCGTGGTGCGCTATGCCGACCAGTACTGCGGCGCTGCGTCGGACGGCAGCAACGATTACAGATACAACCCTGAATACACCGACTACAACGCGCTGGGCGGCAACTGCGCCAACTTCGCTTCTCAGGCGCTCTACGAAGGCGGCGGTTTTATAAAGACCAAAGCCTGGAACTACAAAAACGGCAAGGGCAGCCGCGCATGGATCAACGCACAGGGCTTCAAGGATTTCCTGATATACAGCGGGCGCGGCTCGCTGCTCGCCCGCGGCCCGTACGCCAAAGTGTACGAGATCGCTTTCGACCTGCTGCCGGGCGACATCATCGCTTATGCCGACCGGAGCGGCGTGACCCACATCAGCATTGTGACCGGCCAGGACTCCAAGGGATACCCGCTGGTCAACTCGCACAACCTGGACCGCTGCCGCGTGCCCTGGGACATCGGCTGGAACTCTTCGGGTCACTCCTATTACCTGATCCGTGTCAATTACTAGCTCTTTTGCCCGGTAGAACAAAAAAAAGTGGTGCCAGCCAGTATCCGCCTATGCACCGCTTTCTGAATCCCGGCATTTTTCCTGCGGACAACTCTCAAGCTCGCTCTTGCCGCGCCGTATCGTAAGGAGTTATAATTATCTTATATAGATGCGGTTCTCCGTTGTATCACACCACGCGGCGCGCATTTCGGGCACCGTATTTATCACACCAAACATGGAGGATGCTTTGCATGCCGGACAGCCTCTTCTTTGCAGTCTGTCAATTCGCTCCCGTCGGCCTGATGGTGCTGGATTCCAACGCGCGGGTTGTCTATATCAATTCTTTTCTGAAATCCATGCTTTCTCTGCCCCCAAGCGGCTATAAAGGAAAGCTTTTCGGTCACGCACTCAGCTGCGCCTCAGTGGCCGGCGCCGGCCGGTTATGCGGCGATACGCCGGCCTGTTCAAGCTGCTGTCTGCGCCGCGGCATCGCGGGCGTGCTGAAACATGACCGGCCCGTGCAGTACGCCACGCTGCATCACGCGTTCACGATAGACGGGATGCAGGTTCTCAAAACGATGCGGTTCAGCGCATCAGCCGTCAGCTTAAAGCATGGCAAAAAGTGCGTATTGGTATGGCTGGCCGACATCACAAGGGAACTGCAGTATGAGCGCATGCTCGCGCGCGAGCTGGACATGGACGCGGTGCCGGACATCGTCAGCCCGCAAAACCTGATCGGCATCGTGACGGAACTGATGCAAAAATCCGGGCGGGACAGCAAAGCCTGCGTGGGCGTGGTGGCTCTGGAAGGGATAGGCGTGCCTAAAGCCCGCGGCGGCATGACGCGGGACGAGGCGCTGCGGCGCTTCGCTGAAATCGCGCGCCAGTGCACCCGCAGGCAGGACATCATCGCCCCCACCGACGACGGATCTTTTGTTTTCATATTCTCGGGCGTCGGTATTCATATCGCAGCCGCCATCACACGGCGCATCCACGACACCATGACCGCAGTGTTCAGCGCTTACGGTGCAGGCGGCGTCAGCTTTTCCGCAGGCTTCATGGAGCTGCAGGCGGCAAACCTGCCCACCCTGACCAGCGCCGGCATCCTCCGCGCCGCGGAACGCCAGCTGGAAGACGCCCGGCGCCGCGGCGGCAGTTTGTTTGTATCCCATGAGCTGACGGCCCGGCTGCGCGGCTGACCCAGGTACGATGTACAGCTAAACAAATCTTCTTATGTACTGCTGCTGTATTTCGTAAACAGGTAATTGTACAAACCCAGGTGACGGAGCTCGTCAGTGATGATCTCCGTCATCATGTTGACATGCCGCCGGCTGCGCATGGCGAACATCACTTTCCTGTATGTCGCAACGGCCTGCTGCTCACCCATCAGCGCGGCCGCAAGGCCGTCAGCATAGGATTGGGGCAGCGCCGCTTTCGCGGACTGGGCCGTATCAAGCTTCTCCCCGGTGATATCATAATAGATCTGCCTGAGCAGGCGGAAATGTTTCAGGTCGTCCCGGCGCATATCATCGATGAGCCCGCGCTCCGTCTCGGATGGAGCGGCCTCCGCCATCATATCGTAAAACGCCCGGACGTCCGCCTCGCTCTCCGCTGCCTGTTTAATCGTCATCAGAGCAGTCTCCAGATTCATATGCGCGTTATAAGGATCTTCCCGCACCACCGGAGGCGCAGGCAGACCGCAGTCGGGTATTCGGCTCCGTATGTTATCCATCACCCACCGGGACCAGCTGTCAACGTATCCCCCGCCGGAGTATGCGTTGTAATCCATACTCATACCTCCTGTGTGACATCGGTCTGTTATATCATATGTTTTTATCCATCAGAGGGTTTTCCCGCAAAATACGCCAGTAAGCATCATAATACTGCCGGCTGCATGGTTCACTGCAATAAAACACGGACGTTAGTATGATGCGCTTATTTTTTCATTGTCTTTTCTTGTCGGACAGGCTCCCAGAGCGTATAATGTCAGTAACACCATACCGGAGGCCGCTCATGAGCTACGTGACCCGCCTTGCTTCCCAGCTGGGCTACGCTGTCCATACCGGTATTGCGTATGGCCGGACCAACGGAATCTATTTCAACGTCATATGTGCGCCGGACGGCTCTTCCATCACTGTGCGCGCGTATATCCGGCCTCTTGAGAGCCTGACTTTCCGCGACATTGGGCGCGGCCCGGGCATCGACCTGCCGCGCATCGAGGCTTACGCCAAGGTGCGGGGCCGCGAATATCCCAACAGCGGCGCGCAGGCAGACGAACGCTCGGTGTGGATTGCGCTGAACGGCAAGTCCGTCCCCAGGGCATCCCGGACGGCGCAGTTTGTCGCCGAATTCGCGCGGTTCCTTTCGGACCAGGGCTACGTGTCGTCATGCGCAGAATGCCCCCGGACTCGGCAGCTCATCCATGCCGTTCAGGACGGCCAGGTGCTGGAGCTGTGCAGCGCATGCCGGGACAAGCTGGGCGCCACCCCTGTCGGGAAGATCGGCAAAAACCGCCTCCTGCTGCGCGGGATACCGGGAGCAGTGGGCGGCGCGCTGATCGTGGCGGTGCTGTGGGCGCTGCTGCACTCCTGGCTCGCGGCGTCACTGTGCGGCCTGGTGATGGCGTACATCGCCGACAAGGGCTATCTGGCGGCAGGCGGATGGCGCGGCCGCGCCGAAGCCGTAACCATTGCGGCGATGCTCATCGTGATGCCGTTTTTGGCCGTGACGAGCGGTTATATCCTCATGCAATACCGCATGCTGGTAAAGCAGGGATTGGACGCCGCCTTTTTCCCGTTGGTCAGCTCTTACCTGGCCGCTCTTTTCGGCGGCGGTGTTGGAGCCCTGTGGCTGCGTCTGGGCGTGGGCTGGCTGTTCTCCGCCTTGGGCGGGGTCGGGCTGGTCATGCGCCGGCGCCGTGATACCGCTG
>JBMNOT010000100.1:0-7394 GCA_050943225.1 Christensenellales bacterium
TACCAACGGCCTGAGGGACGTGGACGCAGTGCTGACCACGCGCGAGCTGGCCAAGATGATCAAGCAGGCCAACATCGATTTCGCTCGTCTGCCTGACAGCGACTTCGACCGCGTACTGGGCGAATCCACCGGCGCGGGCGTCATATTCGGCGCAACGGGCGGCGTGATGGAAGCGGCGCTGAGAACCGTGGCCGATATTCTCACCGGTGAAGACCTCAAAGACGTGGATTACGAGTGCGTCCGCGGCATCGACGGCGTCAAGGAAGCCACGCTCAACATCGGCGGCATGGAGATCAAGGTCGCGGTAGCCAGCGGCACGGGCAACGCCAAGAAGCTGCTGGAAAAGGTGCGCTCCGGCGAGAAGTTCTATCACTTCATCGAAGTGATGGGCTGCCCCGGCGGCTGCGTGACGGGCGGCGGACAGCCGATCATCTCCGCGCAGGACAAAATGGATATCAACCCGTACGTACTGCGCGCCAAGGCCACGTATGCAGAAGACGCCAGCAAGCCCAAGCGCAAATCGCACGAGAACGGAGAGGTCAAGCTGCTGTACAAGGAATTCTTGGGCGAGCCCAACAGCCACAAGGCTCACGAGCTGCTGCATACGCACTATCAGGCGCATCCGAAATACCAGTAACGGCATAAACAAAGCCCGCCCCGGGAGACCGGGGCTTTCTTCTTTGGCGGAAAACCTGCGATTTCCTGCCAGTTTGCCGTTTTTACGCCTGATTATTCATTCATCTCTTTGATACGTGCCAGCACGCTGTCCGCCACAGCGTCGGCCAGGGCCATGGCTTCGTCCATCTGGGATGGTTTCAGCGCCGAGCGGAGGACGAGCGGCGGCGCCACCAGCGTCATGTCCTTCATCTTGCCGATCATCTCCTCCATGACCTTATGCGCTACCGGCGCCCAGGACCCGTTGCCCACCAGGGCCACCTTGCGGCCCCGCAGGTTCAGCACGGCCATGTCGTGCAGCAGCGAGTGCATGTTAAAATACAGCCCGTTGTTGTACGTGGGCGACGCGAACACGAGATGGCTATATTTGAACGCATCGGCGATGATATATGACGGGTGCGTCTTGGACACGTCGTACATGCGCAAATCATTCACGCCGCGCTCCGATAGCCGTCCTGCAATCACCGCGGCGGCATTTTCGGTGTTGCCGTACATCGACGCATACGCGATCACCACGCCGCTCTTCTCCGGCTCGTAGCGGCTCCACCTGTCGTATTTGCCGATAAAGTACTGAAGGTTTTTCCGCCACACCGGCCCGTGCAACGGGCATATCATATCGATGTCAAGCCCGGACACCTTGGCCAGCGCCTGCTGCACCTGTTGTCCGTAGCGCCCCACAATATTGGTGTAATAACGGCGCGCCTCGTCCATATAAAAACCGTCGAAATCCAGCTCGTCGGCAAACAGGTTGCCGTGCAGCGCACCGAAAGTACCGAACGCGTCCGCCGAAAACAGTACCTTGCTGGTCATGTCATGCGTCATCATCACCTCAGGCCAGTGCACCATAGGGGCGAAGATAAACTTCAGCGTATGAGCGCCCAGGCAGAGCGTGTCATTTTCCTTCACTTCATGGCAGCGCCCTTCAATATCGAAATTATAGAACTGCCGGATTATCTGAAACGTCTTGGCGTTGCCGACGATCTTCATATCCGGAAAGCGGCTGCACAGTATGTCGATGCTGTCGCAGTGGTCCGGCTCCATGTGGTTGATCACCAGATAGTCGATCGACCGCCCGTTCAGCACATGAGCAATGTTTTCAAGAAACACCTGCAGTATGGCGGAGTCCACTGAGTCCACCAGAGCCACCTTGTCGTCCATGATCAGATACGAGTTGTACGACACGCCGCCCGGCAGCGGGAACATGTTTTCAAACATCGCCAAACGCCTGTCGCTCGCCCCCACCCAATAAATGTTGTCCCTGACATGCTGTGAAATATGCACGTTGCTTCACCCCTCTAAAAAATGATAAATATCAGCACAAAGAAGACACGTTACGCGCCTATCTCCGTGATCACATCTGTTGCCAAAGCCGCCGTGATCATGCCCTCCACGTCCAGAGCATCTTCCGCGTCATGTATTGTCTCCATGCGCGGCCTGGTCACCGGATGCTTGGGCACGAACACCGTGCAGCAGTCCTCATAAGGCAGTATGGACGTCTCAAACGTGCCGAACCGTTCCGCAAGGTTGGTGATCTCCAGCTTGTCCAAACCGATCAGCGGGCGCAGCACCAGCATATCCACCGCGTTGTCGGTGGCGCCCAGGCTGTCCAGCGTCTGGCTGGCCACCTGGCCCAGGCTCTCCCCCGTCACCAGCGCTTTGCAGCCGTCCGCTTCGGCGATGCGCTCCGCGATGCGCATCATGAAGCGGCGCATCATCACCGTCAGATAGTCGGACGGGCACTTTTCATACAGCGTCATCTGGATATCCGTAAAGCGGATGGTATGCAGTCGGATAGGCCCGGTGTAGCGCGCCATCAGCTTCGCCAGATCGTGCACTTTCTCCAGCGCCTTCTCGCTGGTGTATGGAAAGCTCTCGAAGTGCACTGCGGACAGCGCCACGCCCCTCTTGGTTATCATGCAGCCTGCCACCGGGCTGTCGATGCCGCCGGACAGCAGCAGCGCCACCCGGCCGTTGCACCCCACCGGCATGCCGCCCGGCCCCTTCAGCACACTGGTGTAGCAGTACGCTCCTTCGCGGCGTATCTCGATATACGCTGTCAGCTCCGGATTGCTGAGGTTTACCTTGAGCCCCGGCACGTTTTTCAGTATCACGCCGCCCGCCTTCGCAGCTATTTCATTGGAATTCATCGGGAAACGCTTGTCCGCGCGCTTCGCTTCCACACGGAACAATACAGTCTCTTTGGGTATCTTCGCCCTCTCTTCCGCCACCAGAGCCGCCAGAGTCTCTGCTGCCGCGTCAAAATCCTGCGGCAGATGAACGGCCGGGCTGAACGAATGAACGCCGTAAACGCGCCCCAGAATATCCATAACGGCATCCAGTTTATCTTCCGGCACGTTCTCCACATAGACGCGGCTCTCCCCGCGCCGGACGACTGCGCCTTCTATAGGCGCCAATGCGCTCTCGAGGTTGCTTACCAGCGCTTTCTCAAAATACGGCCGGTTGAGCCCTTTTAAATGTATCTCCGTATACCGAATGATGATGACGTTCTCCATGATGCTATTTCCTTGAAAACCTCCTCAATACGCTGACAGTGTCTCTTAGTATGTCCAGACAGACCGCCACTTCCTCTAATGTGTTGTCGGCACAGAAGCTGATGCGCGCCACGCCTTCCGCATGCGCGCGGTCCACGCCGCATTCCAGCAGCACACGGCTTAATTTGCCTCGCGAGCACGCCGCGCCTGTGCCGATCATCACGCCTTTCTTCCCCATCGCCCGAGCCAATACTTCGCCGCGCACCCCTTCCACAGTAAGGCTCACAATATGCGGCACAAAGTTTTCGGGGATATGCACCGTAACGCCGTCCATATCTTGGAGACCATCCAGAAAAGCGGCACGCAGTTGTCGAATCTTGTCGAAATTCTTCGCCTGCTCCTGCAACCCCATCTCCAGCACCTCGCCGAAGGCTAATATACCAAGCGTATTCTCCGTACCCGCGCGAAGGGAAAGCTCCTGCCCGCCGCCATGCAGCAGAGGGCGCAGCGTCACGCCCTGCCGCACCAGCAGTGCGCCGGTGCCTTTGAGCGCATGGATTTTGTGCGCGCTCACCGTGTAGGCGTCCACTAGCCCGGAGCTTAAGTCAACGGGCGTTTTCAGCAGCGCCTGAACGCCGTCCGCATGAAACAGCACGCCGGGGTTCTTCGCCTTCACCGCTCGGGCGATGGCGAAAATATCATTCAGCGCGCCCGTCTCGTTGTTGACGTGCATCACGCTGACCAGCGCCGTATCCTCCGTGACCAGCTCGGCGGCATCCTCCGGATGGATGACAAAGCCTCGCGGTTTCACGTATTCCACGCGGACGCCGCTTTGCTCCAGATGGCGGCACGTTTCATAGACGGAGGGGTGCTCGACAGCACTCACTACAATATGAGCGCCACGCCGGCTCAGTGCATTCAGCGCCATATTGTTGGCTTCCGTGCCGCCTGATGTAAACAGGCATGTCCCATTCAGCTGCAACGCGCCGCAAAGCTGCTGCCGGATCTGTTTGATTTCCTTGAACACTGCCTCCGCCTGCCCGTAGGCTGACGAAGGGTTATACCACAATCTCTCAAAATGTCTTTGCACGGCCGCCGATGTTTTGGGTCGTGTCGTCGCCGCGTTGTCCAGATAAATTTCCAAAAAGATAGTGCCTCCTGCACACAAATGGGTTATAATGATGTTATCATAACACGAAATCCGCTTAAATTTAATCCTTTTTACAAAACTGGGAGGGTCGAATGGAAAGGTGTTCTAAATGCGGCAACAAGCTTAGCAATGTTGATGTGCTTTGCCCACGGTGCGGCGCTCTGGTTGAAGTCATTCAGGTAAAGAACAGCTTCGTTCCGCCGCCACCGGAGCCCCCGGAAAGCACGCCCCCCGCCTGTGAGCGGCCCAATCTGGTTATCTACAACGAAGATTTCCCGGGCGATGAACCTGTTGCGGATGAACCTGCTTCGGATGAGTCCGCTGCTGATGAGGACTCCATTTTGGACATCGTGGAGAAAGAGCCCGATTTTCCCGATTTACTCCCCACGGAGGAGGATACGCCCTCCCCGCAGCCATCAGTGACGCAGCCTGTACAGCCGTTCCTTCCCAAGCGCCTGTATGAAAATCCGCAGGATCTGGAGCGGGAGATTCAGGCTGAAAGCCGCATGGCCCGCCGTGTCCGTCAAAGAAGATGGTCGGAGCCGCAGGACGCCGAACAGCCTTCCCCCCGCGTCTCGGAAGAGCAGGAGAGCCGCCTGTCGAGGCGCGCAGCCCGTCAGGCAGCGTCATCCGCTTCCGAAGAGCAGCTGCTTAAGGAAGCCGATCAGCTGACGTCGCGCGCGTCGTGGCGTTCCCGTGTGACCGGTATGCCCGACGATGCCGAAACGCCTGTTGTACCAGAAGAGCCGCTTTCTCCGATAAGCACAGACGCCGAGCTTTCCGCCCCGCCCGCGGAAAGGACAATTCCCCACTACCGTGCAGAATACAGAGAGTCTCTGAGAAGGTCCGGCAGGGTGCGAAAATCCAAAGGCAGGATGCCTGTTGCTGCCGCCATACTGCTGTGGATCATGGTTGCGGCTGTGCTTTTCCTTGGCTTTTATTACCTGAACCAGCATGTGATGACCGTTTACGGCAGCTACGGCGTCTTTATAAACGCCCTCACCAACGGCAGGCTGAACCTGGATGCTTCCGTCGATATCAATACCATCAACGTCAAAATAACGGAATCCAAAATAGAATCCGGCGCTCCTTCCCATACGTTTACCGTAATGGCGGATGGAGCCACCAGCGTGCGTTTTTTTCCCACGGGCGATGTATTCGATATGAAGGACGGCATGGTCATCTTCGAGGTGCCTGACGAATCCATCGCCTTGTCGCGCGGCGTCCTGACCTATGACAGCAGTATATTGGTGGAAGACATCAGCCTGGAGCTGACAGTGGGCACTTCGACGGTCACCTATCCCATCGACCCGTTCAAGATACACCTGATCAGCTCTGAATATACGCGGGAAAAGCCCGAGCAGGATCAGTCCGTCACTCCGACGGATTCTGTGCTTATCTCCCTTATGGTTGCTCCGGGCGCTACGGTCTTCATCAACAACAGCAATTATTCCGACGACATCTCCGACGACGGCCGGCTCAGCGTTGAGCTTCCGCTCTCAGACGAAGGCGATACGGTGTTTGTCGTGGATGTGATGCAGCCGGGCCGGCAGGCTGTCAAGGACAAATTCACCGTCACGAAACAGAAGGAACCGACTCTGCTGAAACCCGAAACCGAATACCTGCGCACCTATACGGATTCATTCGAATGCCGAGGCGTTACCGACCCGGGCGCTACGCTCAGCGCGCAGCTCAATGACAAAACTTTCGCAGGCCTGGTATCGGACAGCGGCGCTTATTCCGTAGCATGCAAAGCCGCTGAATACGGCCTGTACAGCGTTACGCTGACGGCTGCTGCCGCAGGCAAAGCGGACACCGTGGCTACCATCGCGGTAGAGCGGCTGCCCGAAGCCAATGTTTTCCAGTCAAGCGCCCGCAAAATGACGGCGGCCAACGCGGTGCGCAACGCCGCTTCCCTGCTCAATACCGGTATACGTCTGGACACCGAAATCGGCGTGGTAACAACTGAGGGCCTGGCTCAGAAGTTTTCCGTGGCCGCAGGCAACGCACAGCTTAATTGCTACTATTACGGGCAGACTCCTCAGATTTCCGCAGGCAGAAAATACACGCTGTACGGCATGATGGACGAGGCAGGAAGCTTCTATGTCATGTTCGTCGAATAGAGAACTGCCAGTTAAGTCGAGAAACTTAAAAGCGCTCCGGATTTTCCGAAGCGCCTTTTTTAACTTTTTATATCGTTTATGCGAAGCCTTCCTTTTTGGCTTTGGGCAGCGCTTTTTGCTGCTTGGCATCCTTTTCGCCCAGTATCAGCATAGGTACCTGAGCACCCCTAACGGTTTCCTTGGTGACAACGCACTTCTTAATGTCGCCGCGCGAAGGTACTTCATACATCACGTCCAGCATGATGGATTCCAGAATCGCACGCAAACCGCGAGCGCCTGTCTTACGCTCTATCGCAAGCTTGGCAATTTCCATCAGGGCGTCATCCTCAAACTCCAGCTGCACGCCGTCCATTTCCATCAGCTTGGCGAACTGCTTGACAAGCGCGTTTTTGGGCTGGGTCAGGATGTTGACCAGCGCCTGCTCATCCAGCTGGTGCAGCGTGACGATGATGGGAACACGGCCCACAAACTCCGGAATCAGGCCGAATTTTATGAAGTCTTCCGGCAGTATGTGCTGATACAGCTCGCCCAAATCCTTCTTCTGGTTGGGCACCACTTCCGCACCAAAACCAATCGTCTTGCGGCCGATACGGCGCTCGATAATCTTCTCGAGCCCGCCGAAAGCGCCGCCGCAGATGAACAGTATATTGGTCGTGTCGATCTGCAGAAATTCCTGATGCGGGTGCTTGCGGCCGCCCTGGGGCGGTACGCTGGCTACCGTGCCCTCGATGATTTTAAGCAGCGCCTGCTGTACGCCCTCGCCCGACACATCGCGCGTGATGGACGGGTTGTCGCCCTTGCGCGCGATTTTGTCGATTTCGTCTATATAGATAATACCGCGCTGCGCGCGTTCAATGTCGTAATCGGCTGCTTGTATCAGCTTTAAGAGGATGTTCTCCACATCCTCGCCCACCTAGCCCGCCTCAGTAAGCGACGTCGCGTCAGCCATGGCAA
>JBMNOT010000101.1:0-7393 GCA_050943225.1 Christensenellales bacterium
GTTTTATATCGTATCATATTCGCTATTTCAATGCAATTATTAAAGCGATTTTGTTTTCTGAAAATTTCGAATATGTTCCATTATCGTACACATATAACCGTACGCCCATTTCCGCCAGAAAACAAAACGGCGGCGCTAAAAGCGCCGGCCCGCTGTCATTTATTCGCCGATAATCTTGATTAAAATTCTTTTGGACCTTTTGCCGTCGAACTCGCCGTAGAATATCTGCTCCCACGGGCCGAAATCCAGCCGCCCCTCCGTCACCGCGACGACCACTTCGCGGCCCATCACGGTGCGTTTTAAATGCGCGTCCGCGTTATCCTCAAAACCGTTGTGCGCGTACTGGTCATACGGTTTTTCGGGCGCCAGCTTCTCCAGCCACCGCTCAAAGTCGGCATGCAGCCCGCTCTCATCGTCGTTGATGAACACCGAAGCCGTGATGTGCATCGCGTTAACCAGACACAGCCCTTCCCGAATGCCGCTCTCAGCCAGCGCTTTTTCCACGTCGCGCGTGATGTTGACAAACTGGCGGCGCTGTGGGATATTGAGCGTCAGCACTTTACGGTAACTCTTCATGGATAGCCTCCCTAGAACAAGTGAATTTTCTTCATCATAGAGCGCAGTCCCGCGTTTGTCAAACATTCACAGCCGTGCACTGCTGTCCAAAATGCTTATGCGTCGGTTGTCATGGCTTTTGAGGCTCATGTTTCGTTTTTTGCCGGCTCTGATGCCGCAGGCCCGGCGGGCTTTGGCGTCGGCTCCGGGCGCTTGGGCGCAGCCGCTCCTATAATAATCTCCCCTGAATACGCCTTGTATTTGGTCGTCGCAATCAGCTCCGGCGTCCCCACTTCCCTGCCGTCCTTGAAAAAGTGCCGGTACGTCTTGTAAACCGTACCGTTGCGGCGTTTTTGCACCACCTTCCTGTAGCCCTTTGGCTTGTCGGTGTCCACCGTGACCAGCATATCGCCGCTCGGATAAATCGTCTCGACCTTCTCGGACGACAGCCGGATCTCATCATACGCCTCCGAGAACGAACACCGGTATATCTCGAAGTGTACCCTCATCTCCGCGTTGTCCACCCAGCAGAAGATGTAGATGTTGGCGCCGGTGTTGTTGCGGAATATAAAGTCGATTGTACCGGTGTTGATCGTCGCGTCCAGCCCGCCCTCCACATAGCCCAGCTTGATTGAATGGGCGCGGCGTTCAACGACTTCTAGATTGGCTTTAAGCACGGCGTTATAAAGCGTGGTGGACACCTGGCAAACGCCGCCGCCCGCCTGGTCTTCACTGCCGCCGCGGACGATAGCCGGCGCGGGCTGCCAGCCCCGCTCATACGTGCGCGGCCCGAGCACGGTGTTGGCCGAGAATTCGGCGCCCGGCGGAAGCAGGTATCCGTTGATAATGCCCACTGCTTTCTTGATATTCGCCACGCGCGACGCGCGGTTATACGGGCTGCTGGCGAACGACGTTGACGCTGTTATCCGCTGCGCCGTCGAATCTTCCAGCGCTGCCCTGGTGACAGCCGCGGGCACCTCGCGCACCGGAATCTCCACCGCGCCGTACCGATGCAGCCGGATCTGTTTTTCCAGCTCCGCATATAGCGCCTGCTCATCCACCTCAATGCCGTTCACTTCGTCAGTAAAAGTAAAACGATTTTTCCTGTCATCCTTGTTAAGCTGTATGGTCGCGTCCTGGGGCGGCCGGTTCAGTTCCGCTGCTATGGCCGACAGCCGCGGCTTGACGGGCTCCGGGTTTACCGTATAGTCGGTGACAAACGCCCGCCCGGTAGCCGCGATATCGGCTATCTCCTTCTCAAGCCTTGTACGGCTGCCTTCGCGAGCCAATCGCAGCGCATCCTTTAGCACTGTATCGATATTCGTCCGAATGTCGAAATCGTCCCGCGTCAATATATATGCCTTGTCGCCATATGTCAGGGTTATCCGCACCGCATCCAGCCGCCTGTCCATATTCGCCCGTACAGCGGCGCGCGCCTGCGCCAAAGTCATGCCGCCCACCGGTATCCCGTCTATGGTTATCCCTTCGTGATAGGTGCCTGTGGCCATCAAATTATCCCAGTCCTGCGGTGAAAACGTGTTATGCTGCAGGGACCAGAGACCCGCCAGAGACGCTGCGCCTATCAGCGCAAGCAACAGCGCCCACAACATTCTCAGCCTGCGTCTGCGATCCATTATTGTCATGGTTTATTCCCCCTCTGCGCGCACTGATTCACACGTCATTCGTTAAATCATACGCGCCCAAATGGGGCATTAATCAAGGCTGAACAGATTATCCACGGCGTTAATGCTCAAAGTGCGGCGTGGTCAAAACCTCCGTAGCAAAAAAGAGCGCCTTCAAGGCGCTCCGGAAAGTCGTTTTACTTAAAAATCAGGGTGCGCTGGCAGAAAAAGCTGACGAGGAACAGCACCGCCTCGGTGATAATCTTGGCGAGCAGCACGTTAACCCCCAAAGCTTTAAGGCCTGCTATGATCAGCGTGTTAACGGTCAATATCCCAGCGGCCAGCAGATAATAGCCTGCCATCTGGCGAGCCAGACTCTTATTACCCTTCTTGCTGAATATCACATTACGGTTAATGAAAAAGTTAACCGTCGAACTGACGATGCGGGCCGGTACGTTCGCAAATACCACTGTCAGCAGTTTGGAGTCGGGCGACAGCGCGGAAACATTGGGCAGCACCCACAGCGACAGCAGCGTGAACAGCACAAAGTCGATCACGAATGCCAACATGGACGACGCGGCGAACATCAGTATGCTCTTATATATCCGCCAAGAATCCTTAAGCGGGTTAAAATGCGAGCCGCTGTTGTTGTCGATGTATACCGTCTCGATCCCAATCTCACGAAGCTTCAACCCGAAGCGCGGCGCCTCCAGGAGCATGTTCATCTCGTATTCGTAGCGTTCTCCCGGCAGCTTCAGCATATCCGGCAGCGCACTTGCCGGAAGGCCTCTCAGACCCGTCTGCGTATCCCGCACGCGCTGCCCGCTGAGGAAGTTGAACACCTTGCGCGTGATGGCGTTGCCCATACGGCTTCTGAGCGGCACGTCGCCGCGAAAAGCCCGGCTGCCCAGCACGATGCTGTCCGGCCATTCAAAAAGCTTTTCCGCCACGCGCACGATATCATCCGGCAGATGCTGACCGTCTGCATCTGCGGTCACCACGCCGGCCATATCCGCCATGCCCGCGATCTCTTTCATGCCGGTCTTTAGCGCGCGGCCCTTTCCCAGGTTGGTATCATGGCGAAGCACACGGCAGCCGATATCTTCCAGCGCCCGGAAAATATCGGCATAATCGCCGCCGCTACCGTCATCCACGACGACTACCTGTTTAAACCCCCGGCCTATCAGCGCTTTAGACAGAGTGACCAGCGGCTCCCCCGGCTTGTAAGCCGGGATCAGCACTACAACGCGTCCGATACGGTTCTCCATTCGTTTTTGTGCGGAGCATCTATACCCTCTCGCACACAAGCCCTTTCCTATTGATATTCCCATCCCGTTCGTTTACAGGACGGGCACTACCGCTGTATATCGCTTCATTTTATTGCACAGCGAAATAGCCATTTGTGACCATTGATATCATAACCGTTTACCGCATAGATAACAATAGTTTTATGCCATTCTTTCAGCAAACGCAAAAGGCCGCTATCGGACGCCCTGGCCATCTGCTAAACGTCGCCGCGCTGTGCAGACTGCTTTTTTGCCGTTCTGCTCCTGTTCTGGTTCTCTCTGGTGAGCGGCGTTTGGCCGTTGCACTTTCTCTCTCTGGCTTCCTTGTTATCCGGCTGACTGTCCTTTGCCATTGTCCATTCTCCTTGCGTTTTTGTCTATTTTGCCACGCCGCATTGCAAAAAACACGCCGGAAAATCAGCAGGTATCTGCTTCAATAATCTGCAAACAGGTGTTATAATAGAATTATATAAAGATTGGTAAGTGCTTAAACCGCCACGGCAGACGCTTCGGAAAGAAATCCTGTTTCCAAGCCCTTCAGTATCATATAAGCGAGGTTAACGCCATGCCAAACGCCATCATTTATGTATTTTCCGGTACCTACCATACGCTGAAGACCGCTGAAATGCTGAAAACCCACCTGGAAGAAGGGCATATTGCCGCCGCCATCCATGAAGTCCGCCAGCCGCTCTCCCGCATCCCCGCGCCCGCCGAAGGGGATATCGTGGGTTTTGGCTACCCGGTGCACGCTTTCAACGCGCCGCAGCTGTTTCTCCGTTTTGTGCGCAGCCTTCCGCCGGCGCAGCATAACCGCGCCTTCATATTTAAGACTTCGGGAGAGCCGTTCCATATCAACGACGCTTCCTCCTATAAGCTCTACCGCATGCTCCTCAAAAAGGGCTATGACGTCGTGCAGGAGCTGCATATGCTGATGCCGTACAACATACTGCGGCGCTATCCTGACGGGCTTGTCAAACAGATGGTGCTCTACAGCGACGCCCAAAGCAAGATGCTCGTGATGCGCCTGCTGAACGGCGAACGCGCCCGGCTGCACTACACGCTGCGCCACCGCCTTGTGTCACTGATATTCCGCATCGAATGGTTCGGGGCTTGGTTCAACGGCATGTTTTATCGCGTGGACACAAGCAAATGCACTCGCTGCTTAAAATGCGTCCATTCCTGCCCTGCCCTGAACATCTCGTTTGATGGCGTCCGCTTCCATTTCGCACGGTCTTGCACAATGTGTATGCGCTGCGCCATGTACTGCCCGGCGGACGCGATGCATATAGGGCTGCTGCAGCCCTTCAAAGTAAGCGGCGGGTATGCTTTTTCCCGTATACTTGCAGATCCCGATATCCCGGTCGACTATGTGAACCCCAAAACGAAAGGGTATTTCCGGCTGTTCCGTAAATTTTTCATCAGTGCTGACGCTGAGCTTGCCGCTTACGGCATCACCATTCCCGGGCATATGCCTCAGCCTGCTGCCGAACCGCCTGAGTTTAAGGTGTTCGAGGCATACCAGCAGGAGCAGGCTGCCAGCGAGCAGGAGCAGGCAGGCGATGCAGCTGCAAACCTGGTGGAATAGTATTCTGAAAAAAATAAGGCCCAATCGCTTGGGCCAGGGAGAGGAAGAACTACTTCATGATCTCCTCATACTTCTTGTCAATGTACGCGATCTCTTCAGGGGTCAGCTCCCATTCTGCTGCGCTCGCGTTTTCATATGCCATCTCCGGCGTGGTCGCTCCCATCAGTGAGCAGGTCACGCCCGGCTGCGCCAGCACCCAGTTGATGGAGACCTGAGCCACCGTGGTGCCTCTGTCCGAGGCGATGCCGCGCAGAACTTCCAGCAGTTTCTGGCACTTGGACCACATCGGCTCCTCATAGAACGAATAAAACGCCGAGCGCTGCTCTTTTCCGCCGGTCACCGGCTTCTCCATCTTGCCGGTGAGTATGCCCCCGCCCAGGGATCCGTAAGTAATGACGCCCACATTATTCTGCTTACAGAAAGGCAGAATGCCGTTTTCAATGGAGCTACGGTTCAGCAGGCTCATCGGTGGCTGCACAACAGGGATATCGGCGATATCGATCGCTTTTTGGATCAATGTGGTATCGAAGTTGGATACACCGATCGCACGGATCTTGCCCTCTTCCTTGAAATTTACCATCAGTTCCAGCGCATCATCGATGCTGTTGTTGAGATCGGGCCAATGGATGTAATATACGTCGATGTAATCCGTCTCCAAACGCCGGAGGGAATTTTCAATCTCCATGCGCATAACAGCCAGATCCAAACACCGGACATAAGCGCCTGCCACACGTAGCACACCCAGCTTGGTGGCCAAAACCACCTTGTCGCGGATGCCCTTAATGGCCTTGGCAACCACCCTCTCCGAAGCGCCGTCCGCACCATAGGCTGCGGCCGTATCGATCATGTTGACACCCGCGTCCACAGAGGCGCGTATCGCGTCGATCGCCAACTTTTCATCCACCTCACCAAAGAAATCGTTGCCCATCTCCCAGGTGCCTTGCCCAATGACGGATATGTCGATGCCGCTGTTGCCCATCCTTCTGTATTTCATATTGATACCCTCCTTTAATGATAATCAATCGACGTTTGTAATGACATTTTCCATAACAGATTATATCACCGCTGAATCAAAATTTCAATGCATCCATATATATTGCACGTATGTTCAATATGACGCCTATACATTTCTTAAATTTGCAATTTTCGGAAACTGAATATGACCCGATACAACAGTTGTGATATAATTTAAAAAGGTTGATATGTATCGTAATACCGTGCATGTTTGGGGAGGCACGAAATGAATTTCTATGACTGGATGATGCAGTATAAGGGCAAAAATACGCCACGCGGCATGCTGGCCGGTCTGATAGCTTTGCGGGAGAGCGAATTTCCCAAAGACGGTACGCGCGAAGAGATAAAGGCTTTTTTAAACCCCGGGAACACCTGCGACATTACATCCGACATATTCGATACCGTCTGGGAAAGCTATATCGCCGACACAAAGAAATAAACCGACTGGTTTTGAATTCCTAAACAAAAGGAAAAAGCCCTATTTGAAGGGCTTTTCTTGGCTCCCCAGGTTGGGTTTGAACCAACGACCCTCCGGTTAACAGCCGGATGCTCTACCGCTGAGCTACTGAGGAATATTTGAATCCGGCAGCTACCTACCCTCCCAGGCCGTTTCCAGCCAAGTACTCTCGGCGTTTAAGGGCTTAACTTCTGTGTTCGGGATGGGAACAGGTGGATCCCCTTAGCTATCGCCACCGGAAAGTATTAACTTTTTAATTCCCGCCGTATACCAGCTTAACCGTTATCTAATATACGACGCATCATGTGTTTTGTCAATGTCCCTTTTTCAAGAGCTCATTGAAAACCGCATTTCGAAAAGAAGCAGCGCGTCTTAAGTACCAGACTTAAAGTCACCACAATTATCTTAGTGAAATCAAGCTTTCGACCTATTAGTACTGGTCAGCTAAATGCATTGCTGCACTTACACCTCCAGCCTATCAACCTCGTCGTCTACAAGGGGTCTGGTAAGGAGATCTTATCTTGAGGTTGGCTTCACGCTTAGATGCTTTCAGCGTTTATCCGTTCCAAACTTGGCTACCCAGCAATGCCCTTGGCAGAACAACTGGTACACCAGAGGTTTGTCCATCCCGGTCCTCTCGTACTAAGGACAGCTCCTCTCAAATCTCCAACGCCCGCGATGGATAGGGACCGAACTGTCTCGCGACGTTCTGAACCCAGCTCGCGTGCCGCTTTAATTGGCGAACAGCCAAACCCTTGGGACCGACTTCAGCCCCAGGATGCGACGAGCCGACATCGAGGTGCCAAACCTCCCCGTCGATGTGGACTCTTGGGGGAGATAAGCCTGTTATCCCCGAGGTAGCTTTTATCCGTTG
>JBMNOT010000102.1:0-7334 GCA_050943225.1 Christensenellales bacterium
TCAAGTCATCTTCCTGAATGAAATACTTGTTCCATAGACAAACGCCAAACAGCTTACGGTAGGGGCTATTATAGATTAGGGAGAGCGTACCAGCTCTCCCTTTCTCCTTTGCGCTCTCAAGCATAATATCCATTGCACTTAGCCCGCATCAGCAGTACCTGTCCCGAAGGGGTTTAATCTGCCCCGCGAGAGCCGCGATGCTGTGATGCACCGCCTGATGCCGCTCGATGCAGGCCCGCGCCGCCTTGATATCACAAGGCTTTACCATCAGCGCCATGCCGCAGGACACTTCACCCTGAAGCGAGCGCGGCGCCGGCACGATGCGGCGCGGCACCCCGTCCGCCAGCATCAGTTCGTGCAGCGCCATGCCGTGCGTATAGTCTTCAAAGAGTATGAAATATCTTATGTCCTGCCCGCTCATTGCAGCATCTCGATGAACGCCCCAATGCGGGTACGCAGCTGCTCAGCGTCGGTATCGGTGTAATCCGTCTCCAGTCTGAGCACCGGCACGCCGGCTTCCTTTAGCGCCTTAGACACGTTATACTTCTCGGTGTCGTACAGGCAGCAGAACTTCAAGCTGCAGTCAATCACGCCGTCCGCCTTGTATTCCTTCACCATACGCAGCATGTCGTCGATGCGGCCGGTATTGGGCGTGAAGCAGGCGCAGTTGTTCTTCATGTACCGCTCGGACAGCGCCATAAACTGCTCGTCCAGCGCGGCCGCCGTCTCGTCCACCAGGTTCTCAAAATAACGGGTGCCGGTGCACATCTCTTCGCAGACCACCGCCGCGCCGCTGGTTTCGATGATGTTGTGCAGCTTCCAGTTGGGCACCGCCAACGGCGTACCGGTCACGAGTATCCGCTTTGTCCCCTCGGGCACTACGCTGATGCCGTCTTTTATGCGCTGCTCCAGCTCGTCCGCCAGCCGGTTGCACATCTTCGCGCAGCGTTCCGGGTCGTCGAAGAACGAAATCTGTATCACCAGCAGCGCGTCGCGGCCGGAAATGGGCAAGCATTCCGACTTGCGCGCATCGTACACCCGCTTTAGCGCTTTACGCTTCTCGTTGACGATGCGGATGGCGTTCGCCAGCTTCTCGGTGGTAATCTCATTGCCGGTGAACTCCTCCACCACTTTGGCGAATTCCGCAATCTCTTCCTTCCACTTGACGATATCCTTGGGCCGCTTCATCTGCGGAAGGTCCATGATATGCATCGGCACTTCCCTGCCCAGTATCTCATAAGCCTTCTTCTTGCCGTCGCAGGTGGTCTCGCCTACATACATGTCGGCAATGCGGAAGAACGGGCAGGTCTTGCCCAGCCGCGCCCCCACCGACGCCTTGATCAGCGGGCAGGTGCTCTTGGGCATCACCGTCTCGCCCGCGGGCACCCAGAACTGCGAACCGCCGCACAGGCCGGTCACGATGCCGTCCGCCGCGATCACCACTTCGTCGGGCACAAACACGCAGAACGTGCCGAACACCTTGCGACCCTGCTTCTGGGCTTCCAGCAGCTCCGCCGGCCGTATGCCGTGCACCTCGGAGATCACCATATCCCAGAAATCCATCGCCGTGGGCCTGTTCTCCTGCGACATGAACACGTCCCCCACCGCGGTGGGCAGCACCTGACACAAGAGGTCGTGCGCCTCAATGTCCATGCCAAGGTCTTTCCACATCTGTACGTAATCCGCCATTTTATCCTCCTCACAAATGCCGTAATATCAAACTATCAGCTCATACCATCCGTCCGTTTCGATGCCGGCCTCCCGCACCGCCTTTTCGATTGCGTCCCGCGCGTCCGGCGGCGCGCTCCACGCCATGCCGCAGCCTGCGGTAATCTCCCGGGGCACCGGTATCAGCCTGCCGGGCACGCCGCGCTCGGCGCACATCTTCTCCATCGCCATCGCCGCCGTCGTGGTGGGAAACGTCACAATCAGCCTGAGCTGCTTTACCCGCATGATGCCAGCTCCTTTACGGCACGTATCGCCGCGTCCACTTCTTCAGCTTCATTGAACCACCCGAAGCTGAACCGCACCGCTCCCTGCTCCGTCGTGCCCAACGCCTGATGCATGCGCGGCGCGCAGTGAGCGCCTGGGCGCGTCGCAATGCCGTACGTCTCCTCCAGCTCGTCCGCCGCCTCGCCGGACTCAAAGCCGCGTATGTTCAGCGCCACGATGGGCGCACGCTGCTCCGCCGTAAAATCGCCGTATACCGTCACGCCCTCTATCTGCGACACGCCGTCATAAAAACGGCGCGTGAGAAAACGCTCTTTGGCCTGTATGGCATCCAGCCCTACCGAATTGATATAATCCACCGCCGCGGCCAGCCCCGCGATGCCGTGCCCATTAAGAGTACCTGCCTCCAGCAGCGCCGGCAGCTGCTCAGGCTGCGCTTTGCTGTACGTCTGTACGCCGGTGCCGCCCACCTTCCACGGCCTGATTTTCACGCCCTCGCGGATGCACAGGCCGCCCGTCCCCTGCGGGCCCATCAGCGCCTTATGCCCGGTGAAGCAGAGTATATCGATTTTCATGGCCTCCATGTCGATCGGGGCGCATCCCGCCGTCTGCGACGCGTCCACGATAAATATTAGGCCGTGCTTCTTCGCAATCTGCCCCACCCGGGCCACGTCCACCATATTGCCGGTCAGGTTGGACGCGTGCGTGCACACAATGGCTTGCGTATCGGGCCGTATCAGCTCTTCGAAATCCGTATTATCGATATTGCCGCGCCTGTCCACCGCCACGAAGCTGAGCTTCACCTGCTTCTCCGCCTGCAGGCGGTACAGCGGCCGTAAAACGGAATTGTGCTCCAAATCTGTCGTAATCACATGACGACCTGGGTCAATAGTGCCGCAGATGGCGATATTGAGCGCTTCGGTCGCGTTGCAGGTGAACACCACATGGTCAGGCCGCCTGTAGCCGGAAAGCTGCGCCAGCTTGACGCGCGCCTGGTAAACGGTGCGCGACGCATCCAAACTGACGGCGTGCGTCCCGCGCGACGCGTTGCCCAAAGAGCTCATCGCCCGCACCACCGCCTCAATCACCTGCGGCGGTTTGTGCATTGTGGTCGCCGCGTTATCGAGGTAAATCATGGCTTGATAACCTTGTCCGCCGCGCTTAGTTTCTCGACGATGGTATACATATTGGCGACCTGCCCGACTGCCAGTTTATCCGTCAGGCCGTAATAATTCAGGCACGTGCCGCAGGTCAAAATCTCCACGCCCTGCGCCTCCATGCTTTTCAGGTCTTCCAAGCTGACCGACCCTTCAACCGGTATGTGAGCGCCGCCGTTGTAGAAGATAATCGTCCGCGGCAGCTGCTCCAGCTGGGACAGCGCGTAAATAAACCCTTTCATCAGCGTTTTGCCCAGCTCGTCGTCCCCGCGGCCCATCGCTGCGGTATCGATCGCCACCACGGTGTTGTTCCGAATATCCAGCACGCAGACGGGCTCGGGTTCTTCGTTTTGGGCCGCCGCGGCTTTTGCTTCGGGCAGCACGGAAACCTCCATGGTAATCACAAAGTGTTTGTCGTTCAGCTTTTCGCTTTTGGCCGCCAGCCCCTTGCCCATGGCCAGCCGCATCACGTTCTGCACGGCAATCTCGTTGTCCACATGCACTTCCAGCAAGCCGGGTTCCTTCATCTCGCCCAGCGCCTTTGTCGCCTTCACAACGGGTATCGGGCACTGCTCGCCCAGCGCGTCCACGATTATCTTTGCCATTTTTCTTCCTCCTCGGTTCACACGTCCTGTATATCGGATAAGGCGCTAACAACCGCCCCAAAATTCAGCGTTCCTTCATGGCGCACAGCGCCGCGCCGATGGAACCCGCATACCGCCCGTTCGCGTGGGAAATCACCTGCGTTCCCAGCGCAGCAGACAACGCGCCTACAATATAAGCGCTGTCGCACAAGCCGCCCGTCAGGCAAACCGCGCCTGCGCCGCCGTACAGCCTTCCGGCCTGCGAGGCCACCTTCTGCACGATGGAGTCCACCACCGCAAACGCAATTTTTTCCTTCTTCTCCCCGCGCCCGATCAGGCTGATTACTTCGGATTCCGCGAAAACCGTGCACATGGAGCTGATGGTGGTATCACGTCCCTGCGCGGCCAGCTCGTACAGCTCTGCCGGGCTCACTGCCAGTGTATTCGCCATCACTTCCAGAAAGCGGCCGGTGCCCGCCGAGCACTTGTCGTTCATCATGAAGTCTTTCACCATGCCGCCTTCGATGCTGATGATCTTGGTGTCCTGCCCGCCGATATCGATCACCGTCATATCGCGGCAGCCGAAAATCTCGCAGGACCCTTTGGCATGGCAGGTAATCTCCGTCACGGCTTTATTGGCATAGGGTATCGCCGCCCGGCCGTATCCGGTCGCCACGCAGGGCGTATGCAGAGCGTCTATTTCGTTTTCCAGCAGTTTTACACGGATCGCCTCAGCAGTATCCACGCTGCTCCAGCCGGTCGGCTGCACGAATTGGAGCAGAATCTCCCGGCTATCGTCCAAAACCGTCGTTTTGGCGCAGGTCGATCCGATATCAATCCCGATGAATTTCATAGTTCCTCTGCCATCAATTATAAAAAGCAGCACTAAAAAACGCCAATTGAAATATCAGATAAACCAATATATTCTATCGGCGTTATCGATTGAAAAGTATTATGAAATGCTATACGATTTTGTAATTGAGGACGTAATCGCGGAAGGCCTGAGCGATATTCGTCAGCCTTATGTTCTTGGGAGTGATCATATACAGGTAGCGCACCGTGCTTTTTCCTTCCAGCGGAAAGCAAATCACGTTTTGCGCCGCCCTTGCGGCCAATTCGGACACGATGGCAATGCCGAGCCCCTGCGCCACAGTGCGCAGTATGGTGTCATGGTTGTCCATGCGCGCCACAACATGAATATTTTCGGTACGGACGTTGTTCTCACACAGAAATTTATCCACAGCCTGCTGCGTCCCCGACCCCAGCTCGCGGAATATCAGCGGCTCACCCAGTAGCGCATTGCCAGACACGCCCGCTCGCTTTAGCTCCCGGTATTTCTCGTTATCCGGCGTCAGCAGCATCAGCTTGTCCTCATAGAGCATGTCGTAAACCAGCTCTTTGCGATTCATCACCGCGCCCACGAAACCGATCTGGGCCTGCCCCTCCAGCACCAGTTCATGAACGCTCGCGCTGTCGCCGCTGCGCAGCGTAAACCGGCATTGCGGCATCACCCGCGCAAACCCGGCCAGCATCCCCGGCAGCAGATACCCCATCGGAATCGAGGAAGCAGCCAGCACCAGCTCCTGAGAATTGCGTTCTTCCAACTCCTTTGAAAGCTGCTCGCAGCTTTGAAGTATGGCTTTGGCATGGGTATAAACGCGCCGGCCTTCCTCTGTGAGAATAATCCTGCGCTTGCCCGACCGCACAAGCAGCGGCACGCCGATCTCCTTTTCCAGCGCAGCCACATGCGCGCTGACGGTGGACTGCGCGAGATACAGCCTGTCCGCCGCAGCGGTAAAACTGCCGCTCTCCACCACCGCTATAAACGCTTCCAGCTGCTTTAAGTTATAGTACATGGCGTCACTCCACCACGATCCGTTTACCGCCGGTGTACGGATAAACCCGCCCGATGAGCTGCGCGGAAGGAACGCATGTTTTGAGCTCTTCCCACAGCGTGTCCGCATCATCCAGGCTGACGCAGATGAGCAGGCCGCCCGACGTCTGCGGGTCAAAGAGCAGGTCGGCCTTCTCCAGCGGAATGCCAGCAAGCTCCACGCTGTCCTCGGCGAAGCTGCGGTTGCGGTACATGCCGGCGGGAAGCACGCCCATCCGGGCAAACTCCAGCGCTTCGGGAATCATGTCAATGCCGTTTATATCCACAAGAACCTGCACATCGCTGCCCTGCGCCATCTCCAAAAGATGTCCCATCAGGCCGAATCCCGTCACATCCGTACAGGCGTGCACGTCGTATTTCACCATCGCGTCCTTTGCGGATTTATTGAGCGTCGTCATCAGCCTGAACGCAAATTCTTCGGCCTCCGCACTTAGAAGCTGTGCTTTCATCGCGGACGTCAGCACACCGATGCCTATCGGCTTGGTAAGCAGCAACACATCCCCCGGCCTCGCGCCGGAGTTCGTCAGCACCTTGTCGGGATGCACAAACCCGGTTACCGCCAGCCCGTATTTGGGCTCCTCGTCGTATATGCTGTGCCCGCCGGCAATCAGCGCCCCCGCTTCATATACCTTGTCGTAGCCGCCCCGCAGCATCGCATGGACCGCTTCTTTAGGCATGTCCTCGGGTACGGCCATGATGTTAAGCGCCAGCTTGGGCTCTCCGCCCATCGAATACACGTCGGACAGCGCGTTGGTAGCCGCGATGGCCCCGAATGTATACGGGTCGTCAGCAATCGGCGGGAAGAAATCCACCGTCTGCACCAGCGCCAGGTCGTCGCTCACCTTATAGACGGACGCGTCGTCGCTGCGATCAAACCCGACCAAAAGGTTCGGGTCATGACGGACCTTAATCCCCTCCAGCAGCTGCGCCAGTACACCGGCTCCCACTTTGGCCCCGCAGCCCGCGCACTTTGCGAGCTTTGTCAGCTTAACATCCTGTTCCAATACCGCACCTCCCGGCACCCTGCGATACTTAATGCTATTACAATAGCACATATTTGAAGAGAATAGCATACATATTACCTGTTCTCATCTGGTCCAGCTCATTTCCAGCTCAGCTTCACCGGTGTTTTCATCAATGCGCTCTTTTGTTATTTCAAAACCCTCTTTTAAGTAGAACCTTATTGCACCAGCATTCTTTTTATAAACGTGCAGCGTCAAATGAGAATGATTGTGTTTGATACTGTCAAGCAAAGACTTCCCTATACTTGGCTCTTTGCATCCACGAATATTCCGGCAATGTAATCTCCTGTCAGGCCGGCAAAGCCTTTAACCTCGCCACTCTCTTCAAACACGAGAATCTTTGACTTTGGCAGCAGCCCTTTCACCATTTCATAATTCGTTTGCCAATATGATTCCGGAATAAAATCATGGGCCTGAATGTTCGCTTCAAGCCAGATCTTCATCACAATATCCAGTTCGTCTTTATGTAATTCTCTAATCATGTCATTCCTATGTCCTTTGGCGAATTTGATTTTTTTAATCTTACACACGTAATGCCAGCAGCTCCAGTAACTATTTATTCACCGCAACGCTGCATATTAAACTATATTTCAGCAATACCGACTGACTTTAGATACTTGTATATGGGTACTGTCAAGAAAATTTCGCAAATTTGATTGCCGCCTGGTGGCCCGCAGCTAGCTGATAGCTGAACCGGCTTCTTCTTTCAGCATCTCGTCCAGGTGTG
>JBMNOT010000103.1:0-7305 GCA_050943225.1 Christensenellales bacterium
GTAAAAAATCACATGAACTCTCTAAAATCAGCCTTGCTGCTGCGCGAAATAACCTCACCGGCCCCGCTGGCTCGGGCGGCTTCTCCTGGCGCGCCGGCGTGCGTAGCGCCTTTTGCGCGCGATGAGCAGCGCACTGAAAAGTATGAGCAGTATTAAGAGCACGCCGCCGACGGCGATCAATATCCAGCCCAATACTCCTATCCCGCTGCTCGCTCCCTCCGGCGCGCGCGTAACAGGCGATTGGTTTTCTGACGGACCGGGCGACGCCTCCGCTGCCTGCTCAGCCGCAACGCTTTCCTGCGCCACCAACATGCCCTGGTATATGAGGTTGCCTGCGTCGTCCAGATAATCGATGGTACCCACCTCGCTGCCCGCAGCGACCGGCGCGGGCAGCGCATCACCGCCGCCGCTTAGCGTGATTCGCGAGGTCAGCGAACCCGATTCTATTTTGTCAGCCGTGTCCTTGTCAAACGTCTGGTACTCGCCCGCGGCAGTTTTAATGCTGAGCTGCACGGTCTGCGGCGCATCCTCCGCCGCGCCCTGAACAGGCACGCTCACCGGGCCTGCCGCGTCCATCACCGCCTGCAGGTTCAGCGTGCGGAAGTTTTTGAAGCCAAACTCGAAAAGCTCCACTGAAAGCGGCCAGCGCCTGAAGCCGTTGAACTCATCCCCGAAGACCAGGCAGATAAGGTTCATGCCGTCTTTGGTCGCGGAGGATATCAGGCAGTCTCCCGCGGCGGGCGTGGAGCCCGTTTTGACGCCCGTGGCGTATTTATAGTAATACTGGTCGTCTGAATGCAGTAGTTTGTTGGTGTTCTTCACTTCCCAGGGAGCGCTTTTTTTGTTGTTGGCCGGCATTGTGTAGGACACCTGATCGACGATATGCGCAAAGTCCGGGTTTTCCATCGCGTACCGCGTCAATATGGCCATGTCGTTTGCGGTGGTGTAGTGGTTCTCGACGTGCATGCCGTGCGACGCGACGAAATGGGTGTGCGCCATGCCCAGTTCCTGCGCCTTCTGGTTCATCAGCTCGGCAAACCCTTCCTCCGAGCCGCCCACAGCCTCGGCCACCGCCATGGCAGCGTCGTTGCCGGAAGCGAGCATCATGCCGTATAAAAGGTCCCTCATCACGATTTTTTCGCCCGCAGAAACTTTGAGCAGCGAGCCGCGCTGGTCTGCCGCCTTGGCGGATATCGTGACCACGTCGTCCAAATCTGCCTGCTCCAGAGCGACAATCAGCGTCATGATCTTTGTGGTGCTGGCCGGCTCCACCCTCTCGTCCGCGTTCTTTGCGTACAGTACGACGCCTGAATCCGCATCCATCAGCATAACCGCAAATGGCTCCACCTTGCCGTCAAACTCCGGGGCCGCCAGGGCCGTACCTGTAAAAGCTGTCAGTGAAAGCAGGACAGCAAACAACAAAGCTGTGATCTTCTTCAAAACGCCGGTTGCTCCTTTTGCATTATCGAGTGTTCTCATTGTGACACAAGTATACCAGCAACTATGCCATTTGTGAATGCCAAACGCCAATTCCGGTTTTTGCCTTGTGCGAAAGCAGCCCTTTATCCCGCCATTTGCAGAGCCTGAATCCGGAATATTATTTTACACCATATACGAGAGGCCGTGCGCACAGATTTTGTAAACATTCGTGAAATTATACGGCCAGCCGGATTATAGTTTACTGCCCCCGGTGGCGCGGACAAAAAACAGGCACGCTGCGCGATTGCGCTTTTCAAAAGAAGACGCGGCATGTATAATAGACGCAAATAAGGTTTTCATTTTTTAATTGGAGGTAAAATGTCTTACAAGCTAATCGCCATCGACCTGGACGACACCCTGCTCAACAGCGCCGGCATCATCCCTGAGCGAGCTGTCCGCGCAGTGCAGGCTGCTGCCGCCCGAGGCGCGCTGGTGGTGCTGTGCACCGGCCGGACGAAAAAAGGCATGCAGCGCTATTACGACGAGCTGGGTCTTGATACGCTGATGATCACGGCAGGCGGCGCCGAGGTGTATGACGCTTCGGGCCGTGTACTTTTTTCCCGCGGGGTAGACCCGGCTTTGGCCAGGCAGGTTCTTGAATTCGGTGACCGGCTTGGCGTGCATTCGCAGGTCTATATCGACGGAGAGCTCGTCTACCGCGAAAAAAGCCGCTACAGCGACTACTACGAAAGCTCCTACGCCCACCCCGGCATCGTAATGCCGGATCTCATGGATCTGCCGGAGATCATTACGCCCAAGGTGCTGTTCGTCATCGACGAGGACAAAATCGCCGCGGTCAAAAAGGAAGCGGAAAAGCTGTTCCCCATGCTGACGATCAAACAGTCCAAGCCGATGTACCTGGAGTTCGCGCATCCCAGCGTGGATAAGGGCGAGGCGCTCGCGTTCACGGCCGGCCACTACGGCGTGCGCCGCGAGGAAGTCATCGCCGTGGGCGATACCGATATCGACATCCCGATGCTTAAATTCGCTGGGCTGGGCGTGGCCGTGGCCAACGCCACGCCTGCCGTTCTGGAAGTGGCGGACATCGTCTGCCCTTCCCACGACGAGGCCGGCGTCGCGGATGTTATCGAAAAATATATATTGGAGACGGTCCATGAAAGCCAAACTCAAACTGGCTGATTTTGCCAGAGATCTCGGCCTTAGCATCGTGTGCGGCGAGAATGTGGAGTATATTGAGGTCAACACGTCCGACCTCAACCGCCCCGGCCTGCAAATGGCGGGCTTTTTCGAGTACTTCGCCGTCAACCGTATCCAGCTTTTCGGCATGGTGGAGATGACGTATCTCCAAAACCTCGACCCCGAATTAAAGCGAGAGCGGCTCGAGAAGTATTTCGCCAGCCGCGTGCCCTGCGCGCTGATCGGGCGAAACCTCACGCCGCCCCCGGAGATGGTGGAATCAGCGAAGAAATACAACACGCCGATACTGATGTCTGGCCTCACCACCACCAAGCTGTCCCACAAGACCACGGTATATCTGGATAAGGTTCTTGCGCCCAACATTTCGCGTCACGCGGGCCTGATGGACGTATACGGCGTGGGCATACTGCTGATGGGCGATTCCGGCGTGGGCAAAAGCGAAACAGCTCTGGAGCTGGTAAAGCGCGGCCACCGTCTGGTGGCGGACGACGTGGTGGAGATCATCAAGCTGTCGGACAACCAGCTCATCGGCCAGTCGCCCGAAGTGATCCGCCACATGATGGAGATACGCGGCCTCGGCATTATTGACGTCCGCACGCTGTACGGCATCGGCGCGGTGCTGGTGGAAAAATCCATCGAACTCGCTGTCAACCTGGAGCTGGGCGACCCGATGAATGTGGACCGCCTGGGCCTTACGGAACAGTACATCACGCTGCTGGGCGTCAAAATCCCGCTCATCACCATTCTGGTGCGCCCCGGCCGGAACCTCGCCATCATCATCGAAGTGGCCGCGATGAACTACCGCCTGCGGTCCATGGGCCACATCACTGCGGAACAGCTGGACAGCAAGCTGCTGGAGATCATCGCGCCGGGCAGCAGCTCGAGGGGGGCGCAGTGATGTATTTGGCGGGTATCGACCTCGGAGGCACAGCGATTAAAGCTGGGCTGGTGGATGAGAACTTAAAGCTGGTGTGCAAGACCAGCGTGCCCACCGGCGTGGGCCGCCCGTATCAGGATATCGTATTCGACATGGCGCAGGCCGTGCTCAGCGCCGCGCGCGAAAAAGGCATTTCGCCGGACGAAATTGCCAGCGTAGGCATCGGCATCCCCGGCGTAGCCCCCAAAGGCATTGCCATCGCCGTCAACATGTACTGGCACGGCATACCGCTTGAAGCGGAGATGCGCAAACACCTGGACGTTCCCGTATATATCGACAACGACGCCACGGTAGCGGCGGTGTACGAATACCATCTGGGCGCACTCGCCGGATGCAGCGTAGGCGTGCTGCTGACGCTGGGCACCGGGGTGGGCGGCGGCATCGTCATCAACGGCAAGCCGTTCAGCGGCGCACACGGCCTGGGCAGCGAACTGGGGCACATACCCATCGTGCATAACGGCATACAGTGCACCTGCGGCAACAGGGGCTGCTTCGAGATCTACGCTTCCGCGTCTGCGCTGATCGGCATGGGCCGCCGCTGCGTCATCGAACAGCCGCAGAGCATGCTGCACCACGTGACGGGCGGCGATTACCTGAAGGTAACCCCCAAGATGATATTCGACTGCGCAAAGGAAGGCGATTATGTCGCGCTTTCGATAATGGACGAATACGTCGATAAATTGAAGCTGGGCATCTGCGCTATCGAAAACGCGCTGGACCCCGACGTGATTGCGATCGGCGGCGGCGTGGCGGGCGCGGGCTCGTTCCCGCTGGACAGGATCATCCGGGCCAGCGAGGGCATCGGCGTATTCAAAGGCTTAAAGTACGCCGACATCCGTTTAGCCGTATCGGGCAACGACGCCGGCATCATCGGCGCGGCGATGCTGGGCATGCCGTGACTACCGGCATAAGGCCGGCATACATAAGCAGGGCAAAAGGCCAGTATACATAAGCAAGAGGTGCTCTATGAAGCCTTTTGCTTATTTTTTATGCGCACTGGCCATACTGCTGGTGGTTCTGGCCCCGCGGCTGATACTCTCGTACTACGAAAGGCTGCCAGAAGAGCCGTATTTTGAAGGCGTGCTGCATATGTGGCACATTTCCGGCTGGCGCACGGGCGGTTCGTCCGCGGCCGCCTTTCTGGAGAACCGCATCCGGCAGTTTGAAGCGAACAATCCGCATACATTCATCGAGCTGGCCAGTCTTACGCCGGAAAAGGCGTCCGCCGCGCTCAAGCAGGGCGAAAAGCCGGACCTCGTCTCCTTCCCTTACGGGCAGGCGCCCGCACTCGCCTTTGAGCCGCTGCCTCGCCAGAGCTTTGCGCTGCCCGCCGATACGCAGTACGCCTGGCCGTATATGTGCGGCGGCTACTGCATTATTGTCAACAACGACCTGCTGAGCGAAAACGGCATCAGTACGCCTGAGGGCTGGGGCATTCGCCCCGATGCGCTGCTGGAAGCCGCACAGTACGGCGTAGTCTTCGACGCGGAGAAGGGATATTCGACGCTGCCCGCGCTGGCGCTGCACGCCTACCCCAAAGCCGAGGGACTCAACATATCCACCTGGGGCGAACCTGAGCCGCCTGACGCCGCCCTGGGCCTCTCCCCCGCCGCTTATATCGACGGCCTCAACATTTTCTGCAGAGGCGAAGCCGCTGTGCTGGTCGCGTCGCACCGGCAGCTTTTTGAAATATCCGAGCGCTATATGCAGGGAGAAGCGCCCGCCTTCACGGCCTACGCCATCGGCGGCTATACCGATATGGCGCAGATGATCGCCGTTGCGGAGCAGGAAGACGAATTGAGGCGGTCGGCATGCGAGAACTTTGCCGCTTACCTGCTGACCCCCTCCTCTCAGATTAAGCTGGAGGCGCTGGGCGTGCTGCCCACAATCCGGAACGTGGATATCTATGCGGAAAACGCCGCCATGCGCGCGCTGTATGAACAGCTGTGCGAGTCGGGTACGTTCGCGCCGCCGGATATGCGGCAGCAGCTGGACGCCCTCGCGATGGAGATGTACAGCGGCAGTGCGCTGGCCATGCACAAGCTGCGTACCCTGCTGGATTAAGCACCGGCCAAACAGTGCCCGTGGGCAGCGAGCGCGCGGAGCGCCGCGCCCAAGTTCTCTTCTTTCACGAACAGGTAGTCCGTGTTGTAGGTGGACACCGCGAACACCGGAACGCCCGCTTCGGCCAGCGCCGACGTCAGCGCGGCCAATATGCCTACCAGCGAGAAGTCCAGCACGCCCGCAACGCGCAGCCCGCGCCAGCCCCGTTCCACAGCCCCTCCGCCGGGCGCCGCCGCAGCTTCGCAGACCAGCGATATCTCCCCAGCGCTCATCGTCAGCGACACAAACTCGCCGCCCGGCAAAACCGGCTCAGCAAGCCGGCACACAGCGTATTCCTTCTCCAGCAGCTCCAGCGTCATGCAATAGCCTCCTTCATCAGTTTGGCCATCCCACCAGCTTTTTTGGTTCTCTGCATATGAAAAACCGCCCGGTGGGCGGCTGGCAATCGTTATTCCGGAGCAACGTTACTTGCCCCATTTCTTTATGTATTTCTCCACGCCGAACGCCTTGATCAGCGCCTTGATTGTGGCCGGGCCCGCAACGCCGTCCGCTTCCAGCCCCTTGTCCTCCTGGAACTTCATCAGTTCCTTCTTGCTGGTCAGGCCGAAATAGCCGTCCGTCTTGACATCATAGCCCAGCTTGTTGAGCATATACTGAATGCGCTTGACGCGGTTCGCCTTCTTGCATCCGTACTGGACGTACTTGAATGTGCGTTCATACAGCGCTGGCGGTGGATCCCCGCCACGGTGCCGGCCGCTGTAGCTGTGCCGGTAGAAGCAGTGCCCGCCGATCTTCTTATAGAACTTATGGCTGCCCCAGTTGACGCCTTCTTCCACGCCCGAGCGAAAATAGTACACGTCCTGCGCGACCACCCATTTTTCGTCGTCCAGCACGGCGGCAGCCGCCCGCTTGGACGCGGAGGTGGGCCTGCGGTTCGGATTGTATGCAAACTGCCCGGGACGCGTCACGACCTCCTGGATGGTGTTGCCAGGGAAACTGCGGCACAGCACACGGTTCAACACCACGTTGCCCACCGCAATTTTACCCTCCATGGATTCGCCGCGCGCCTCAGCATCTATCACCTGCGCGAGCATGTATTTCTCTTCCTCGGTATAATCGTAATGGTTGTTGGAATAGCCCATTTCGTTGTAATACTTGTCCGCTTCCACAACGAAAAATTTAACAAGTTTATTAAGATCAACGGGCTTGGGCGTGGGCTCAGGCGGCGTTGTGGGCACCGGCGTGGGCGACGGAGTGGGCTCCGGCGTCGGATCCGGCGTGGCAGCCGCCGTTTGGGTAAGCGAAGACGTCGGGAACGGCGTGACAGATACTGCTGGAGTAGGCGTGGCGGTTAATGCCGGTATGGGCAGTCCGCCGGCCGCGCTTAAAACCGTGGGCTGCGGCATCGGAGATGCGCCCTTCGTGGCCTCCGCCGGAGCAGCCATGCCGCCCGGCACGAGAAATACGATCAGCATCACCGCAATCACGGCTACGCCTGTGCCCGCGTACAGGAATATCCTGCGGTTGCGGCGGGCCCTGCGGCCCAAACGCCGGCCGTTTTCCGCAAATGCCAGCGCGTCGTCTTTCGCCCTGGCTGCAGCATTCCTTTTAAACGAAAACAGGGAAGAAAACCACAAGGCGCGTCCGATAATGCCTTTTTTCTTTCG
>JBMNOT010000104.1:0-7298 GCA_050943225.1 Christensenellales bacterium
CCGGGCATCATCACGTATTTGCCGATGTCCTTCTGATAAGGCTTCATCGCTACGTCCGCGCGGTCGCCCAGCTCCACCAGCCCCTGCGAATGGGACAGCCGCGTGCTGGAGCGAACCAGTACCGGCGTGTCGAACTGCTCGGAAAGCTCGTATGCCGCTTTCACAAACTCCTTGGCTTCCATGCTGTCGGAAGGCTCCAGCATCATTACGTGCGCGCTGCGCGCGTAGAAGCGGGAATCCTGCTCGTTCTGGCTGGAATGCATGCCCGGGTCGTCCGCGATGATGATCACAAGCCCGCCGTTGACACCGGTGTAAGATACGGTAAACAGCGGGTCCGCCGCGACGTTGAGGCCTACGTGCTTCATGCAGCACAGCGCTCGCGCGCCGCCTACGGACGCGCCGATCGCGACCTCCAGCGCCACCTTTTCGTTGGGTGACCACTCCGCGTATACTTCGGGGTATTTTGCAATGTTTTCAGTGATCTCGGTGCTTGGCGTGCCCGGATACGCGGCGGCCACTGTAACGCCCGCCTCGTATGCGCCGCGCGCAAACGCCTCGTTCCCCAGCATCAGTTTCTTCATCTGCAACCTCTTGTTGTATCAAAATTTATTGCTGGCCGCGCAGGTCGGTCACCCGCTTGGCCTTGCCTTCAAACCGTTTCAGCGACTGCGGCTCAACCAGCCGGACATCCGCGTGGACGTTCAGCACCGTGTAGATGGAGTGCTTGATCTTTTTCTCCAGCGCTTCCAGCGCGCTGAACCTGTCCAGCAGCGACGCGTCGGCCACCTCGACCAGCACCTCGATGCAGTCCATATAGCCGTCCTTGCGGACTACGATCTCGTAGTGCGGGCTGATGCCGTCGATGCTCAGTAGCACGCCCTCAATCTGCGACGGGAACACGTTGACGCCGCGGATGATGAGCATGTCGTCCGTTCTGCCCTGCACTTTGGCCATGCGCATGGACGTGCGGCCGCAGCGGCACTTGTCGGGTATCAGCCAGGTGATGTCCTTGGTGCGGTAGCGCAGTATGGGCAGAGCCTCTTTGGACAGCGACGTGATAACCAGATCGCCCTTCTCGCCGTATGGCAGCGGCTCCAATGTGTCGGGGTCAACGATCTCACAGAGGAAATGGTCCTCCGCGATGTGCATGCCGTCCTTCAAATGGCACTCGCCCGAAATGCCCGGCCCGATAACCTCGGACAGGCCGTAGTTCTCGGTATCCAGAATGCCCCACGCGTTCTCGATCTCGCGCCGCATTTCATCGGTGTGGCCTTCGCCGCCGAACAGCCCGAGCCGCACAGACAGCTTGCGCGTGTCGATGCCCTTCTTTTTGGCCACTTCCGCCATATACAGCGCATAGGACGGCGTGCCCACCAGCACCGTTGTGCCGAAATCCTGCATGATGGCGAGCTGCCTCTCGGTGTTGCCGCCGGATATGGGAATCACCGTCGCGCCCACTTTCTCCAGGCCGTAGTGCAAGCCAAACGCGCCGGTAAACAGCGTGTAGCCGAACGTGATCTGAGCGATGTCGTCCGGCGTCACGCCAGCCGCGCAGGCCATGCGCGCCACGCACTCCGCCCACATGTCGATGTCGGCTTTGGTGTAGCCCACCACGGTGGGCTTGCCGGTGGTGCCGGAAGATGCGTGCAGACGCACCACGTCCTTCATCGGCGCAGCGAACAGCTTATACGGATAGTTCTCGCGCAGGTCGTCCTTCACCGTAAAGGGAATCCGGCGTATATCGTCCAGCGACCGGATATCTTCGGGCCTGACGCCTGCATCGTCCAGTTTTTTGCGGTAATGCGGGACGTTGTGATAACACCGTTCTACCGTGCTCTTCAGACGCTCCAGCTGGATGGCTCTGATCTCTTCCCGGGAAGCGCACTCCATTTTTTCGTTCCAGATCATATCGTTTCCTCTCCAGTTATGCCGCACGAAACCTGTTCGGTCTTCCTGCCGTGCTTCCGTGTTTCATAATGTTTGATTATATCTTATCGGGCATAAAAAATAAAGTATTTATGCATACTTTACCGATTGCCGAAAAAATGCATGCAAAAAAAACGCAGGCAGCCTCTTATGCCTGCGAATTTCATTCAAACTTTTTACTTACGCAGGGCAATCTCCCAATCGTCTGAAGTTTTGGTTGCATAGCAATTGATAATGTGCAGCAAAAAGGGCGTACCTCCAAGCGGCATACACCCTATATTGTTCCTGATGCTTCATAGTTTATTCCCGAATATAAAGCGCAGGCAGATTGACAGAAAAATCCCCGTACACATACCTTTTAAGAGGCCAGACCCCGGCAGCGGACAGCACCTCCCCGCCGTTTGGCGTCGCCATAACCAGTTCCTCCACCTTTGCGCCCGTGACGGTCAGGAACCAGTCAAAACATTGCGTGTCTACAATTTCCTCATTGTCGATAATCGGCTGGGAGCTGCCAAAGTAATAGCCGGTAGTCGCGCCCGGATAGTGGTTATAGTACTCCTGCTCCATCCCGGCTTCTTTGAGCATCCTGCGCCGTTCATGCAGCAGAGCGTCGTATCGCGCGCCGGGCCGCAAATGGGCGCAGGTCATAGCAAGAATATTGTTGAGCAGATCATATTTTTGCACCAGCTCTTTGGGCGGCTCTCCGAAGCACAGCATACGCGTGATATTCGCATGCATCCCGAATATATCCGCTGCCGGATGCAGCAGCACCACCCGCTCCACGCGCTTGTTGGAAGGGTTGGGGTGCCGGTACTTTGCAATGCGGTCGTCGCTGCCTACCAGCAGCACCTTAGGCACGCTGTAAACCTTCGCGTACTCATGCAGAATCATGCCTGCGATATCCTGCTCGCGCATGCTGGGGCGCACGCTGTCCGCGATGTCTTTGAGCATGGCGTCGCACATGCGGCCCACCTCCCGGTAGCGCGCAATCTCCCAGGGCGTATAGGGCGTTTGCAGCGCCACAATTTCCTTAAACCTGCATTCGGCCCCGGCTAGCGGAATATCGGAGACAATACGTTTCCCGGAAAGAAGCTTCAGCGCAGTGTCCTCGCGGGAAGGGTCGTACCAGCGGATGCCGATTTTCTCAATATCGAGGCCGTATAATTCATCGTCATATATGCGGTCTATGTCCATCACCTGCGCGATTAGATAGACGGCGTCCATGGTAACCGCAAGCAGGCCGAACCCCGTATCCGTATTGTAGAAAATTTTATTGTCCCCGCCGAATGTAAACCAAGTAAAGCTGTCCCGCCGCGCCAGAATCGCCGCGTCAAACCCGTTCTGCTGCATATAGGCGCGCAGCCTTTCTTTTTTGTACGCAAAATCCTGCGGATTGGGCTTGTTCATGACGATACCTCCTCAAAGTAAGAAAGGCGCAAGATTTCTCTTACGCCTATGCGCAATGCTTATCAGTGCGCCAGCTTCTCGCCCACCGCGCCGCCGGGGTGGATGAGCAGAAACTGTTCTTTGGTAAAACCGTTGTGCTGCATGGCGGTGATGATGATGGCGTCCCACACGGCGATGACGGCCAGCGTGCTCGCCGTGGCCAGCAGGCCCCAGGGGCAGGGTTCCAGTTCGATGCGCACCTTCAGGAAAATATCCGCGGCCTGCGCCAGCCTGGACGATTCGTTTTCCGACACGCCGATGATGGTAGCGCCCTTCTCCTTGCAGCAGGGCAACAGCCCCAGGATCTCCGCCGTGTTGCCGCCCTTTGTCACCATCACGACCACATCCCCGCGCTGGATGTACCCCATCGCGCCGTGCGCGGCGGTGGCCGGGCTTAAAAATGTCGCCGGAATCTCCACGCAGCAGAGCGAATGAGCGATCTTTTTCGCCGCTGCGCCGGAAGTGCCGCACCCTACGGTAATGACGCGGCGCTTTTCTTCCTTGACTTTAATCAGCAAGTCCACAATACGGGCAACCGTATCCTGATCCACCGTCTCCAGCAGCGACGCGATTGCATCCGCCTCGCTCTGTATAACCCGCATAAAGGACGTCTTATATGCTTCCATCTTTCTACTTTCCTCTTAAACTGCTCTTCAGCGTTTCTCCGGTTGCACCGCCGGGATGGATAAGCAGGAATTGCTCCTTTGTGAAGCCATTGAGGCGCATCACCGCCAGGGAGATGGCGTCCCAGGCTGCAACCACGCCCAGCGTGCTCGCACAGGGCATCATGCGCCACAGGCCCGGTTCTTCACCGGTGTCCATCAGCATTAGAATATCGCAATTTTTGGCCAGCGCCGAATCCTTGTTGTGCGTCACGCCGATGATGTTAGCGCCCTTCTCCCTGCAACAGGGAATGAAATTGAGGATTTCCGCTGTGTTGCCGCCTTTTGCGATGAGCACCACGATATCCCCGCGCTGGATGAGCCCCATCGCTCCATGCGGCGCGTCCGCCGGGGAAAGAAACATTGCGGGGACCTCGATACAGCTCAGAATATGCGCAATACGCCTAGCCGCAGTGCCGGACGTCCCGCAGCCGGCCGTAATCACGCGCCGCCTGTCCTGCTTGACGGTCAGGAGCAGCTCAACGATGCGGTCGAGCGTTTCATAATCCAGCGTCCGCTTAAGGCCGCTAATGGCGTCCGCTTCCCTCGTCAGCGTCTCGTCGTACCAATCCTTGTACCTGGACATGCTTTTCTCCTTAGTCTTGTCAAACGCTATTCTTCAAGCATCTGGTCCTGCATGCGCCTGAGCTGAAGCAGCACGGAGTCTTCGTTGAGCTTCACCATGTCATAGGTTATTACTTCGTCGCACTTCACGTCGCACAGAAGCTCCGCGCCCTTGGCCAGACCAAGCGGGAGCATATTGCCCTCCCTGGCAACAGAGAAGAGCTCTATGCTGCCGCGGTAGCGGCACTCGCCGATACCGTCGAGTATCTCGCCCTTTTTCAGGTCCCGCTTGGCAATGGTGATGCACTCGCTGGTGAGCTTCTTCATGGGATGCGCGGTGGACTCGCCATAGAGTACGCCCTGCGCAACAGTAATCGGCGTTTCGGAACTGCATAGGTGATACGGGCGGAACAGCAGATAATTCGGCCCGGGTCCCATATCCCGCTGCTTGAGACCTTCGATCAGCTGCTTGTTGTCCGTTGTCACAATCACGAACACGCCCGGGTTGATATCGCCAATGGCATAATCCACAACGCCTTCCTTGTTCAAAATGCCGCCCTGGCTCTTGAGGCTGAACACTTTTGTCAAATCCTTTACGTTGCATTTCGGGCCGTGCATGCCGCGGACATCGGGCACAAGCCCGGTGGCGTTGGAAACGGCGCACATTTCGATCATGGTCTTGGAGCCGTCCACGAACTCCACCAGCATGCGGGGGTTCATGTCGCGCTCCTTGGCCTTCTGCACCCATATCTCGTCCTTTGAAGTGGCATAGATGTCCAGCGGGTTGTTTTTTCCCTTGCCTGCCGCCACCACCTTAAAGCCCAGCGCCTTGGCGAAGCGGTAAACTTCAATAATGGAGCCCGGTTCATCTCCCGCGGTCAGCGAATACACCACGCCCACGTTTTCCGCCATCTGCCTCAGGATGGATCCCACGGTGATATCGCATTCCACGTTCATCATGACGATGTGCTTTTTATTGTTGAAGCAAAGCAGTGCAATGCGTGCACCCATTTCCGGGTTTCCGGTGGCATCTATCACGCTTTCAATGGGCGAAGCCATGGCTGCAATCCTGTAGTTTGTGGTGATCACGCGTTTCCCGGCCGCAATCGCCGCTTCGGCTTCCGCAAGGTCATTGGTATCCACAAGCTCTCCTGTATAGCCGGCCGCTTCAAACGCACGCCTGCAGGTCTCGGTATTCAGATCCACCACGATATCAATCTGCATGCCAACCATGAGACCAACCTGGCATACAATTTCCCTACCCATTTGTCCCGCGCCCACCAGGGCAACGCGAATAGGCCTGTTTTGTTCGTGTCGCTGCTGTAGCTTGCTGTCGATTTCGTACATGTTTTGATCCTCCGGATTTATTCTGCAATTTTACAAATGTTTCTGCGTTCGATCTTGGCCTTTATAGAAATACGATAGCTGTCCAACAGCACCGCGAAGAAGATTACCAGTGCGGAAATGATGGGCGTAATATAGAGGTCTACCTTCAGGTACACGAGCGCAATCTGCACTAATTGGATAAGTATGGTACCGATGAGCGTCCCCGGGAACACGCGGCCCACGCCGCCCGAAAGGCTGACCCCGCCAAGCACTGCGGCGGCAATGGCGTTAAACTCCACGCCTTCGCCGAAGCCCGCGTTAACCACGCCGTACTGCGTGACTGCCATGAGGCCGGAAACGCCCGCCAGGAACCCGCACACCACATAACAGATAATCGTTATGCGGTCCTGATTAATACCCGCCAGCCGCGCGCCCTCCGCGTTGTTGCCCACGGCATAGATTTGTTTGCCGCCGGCAGTCCTCGTCAGGTACGTGGAGGCAGCTACGATCACAATGATCAGGAGCACCACGGGAACAGGAATAAGCCCCAGCAGCTTGACGCTGCCCATGCTGGATAGCGAACTCGGGAGTTTGACGAGCACGGATTTTGTAAACACCAGCGCAATGCCGCGCAGGAGCACCATCATGGCCATGGTGGTCAAAAACGGCAGCAGCTTGAGCTTTGCGATAAGAACGCCATTAATAAGGCCGATAATAGCCGAAACAATCAGCATGATGATCACCGCCAGCCAGGTGGGCGTATTCCAGGAAGATATCAGCAGCCCCGTCAGCGCCGCCGTCATATACATCGTAGACCCGACGGAAAGGTCTATGCCCCCTGTCAGCAGCACAAACGTCATGCCAATGGCAAGCACCCCGATATACGATGAGGACAGAAAAATGTTTTCAATGTTGGACCACGAGAAGAACTTCGGTTCCAGAATACCCGTTGCAATGAACAGAACCACAAGCAGAATTAAGGGCGTGTTATTGAGCAATGCCAGCTTTAAAAGTCCCTGTCGTTTCATAGCGCGCCCTCCTCGCCGATTTGTCTGAATGCGGCCCTGATAATGTGTTCTTTGCTGAATTCTTGGCGGCAGACTGTGCCGACGATTTCACCCATGCTCATGATATGGATGCGGTCGCACACCCCCATGAGCTCTTCCAATTCTGAGGAAATGACAAGCACGCCCGAGCCGCTTTCCGCCAAAGAATTGATCACGCTGTACACCTCGTACTTCGCGCCCACATCGATACCGCGCGTGGGCTCATCCAATATGAATATGTCGGGCTTGTTAAGCATCCATTTGCCGATAACCACCTTTTGCTGGTTGCCGCCCGACAGGCTCTTCGCCGTGCTTTTGTAGAGAGAGC
>JBMNOT010000105.1:0-7270 GCA_050943225.1 Christensenellales bacterium
AAACCGGCCTGTCAGGCCCATCACCTCAGCCTTTTTGTTCATCATATCCACAAACGCTTCTTCGCTGCCCGCCACATTCTCCGCCAGAGCCACTGTGGCGTCGTTGGCGCTGCACACCACCATCGCCTTGATCAGGTTTTCCACGGTGTGCGTCGAGTTGGCGTCCAGAAACACCTGCGTGCCACCCATGGACGCCGCATGTTTGCTAATCGTCACCGGCTCGGTCAGCGAAATGCGCCCGGTCTTAACCGCGTCGAGTATCAGCAGCATGGACATCGTCTTGACCACCCCGGCGCATTCCATCGGCTCGTCCGCGTTGTTCTCCAGCAGCACATTGCCTGAAGCCGCGTCCACGAGTATCCAGGCCTTTGCCCTGATCTGGGGGCCTTCGGCGTGTGCCGTCAGCCATGGCGCGCACAGCAACATTACAGTCAGCATGATGATCAATATCTTTTTCATCGCTTTTCCCCTTGCCTCGCTTTTTTTGTTAGTTTCTCCTGAAGAAAAAGCGGATATTCCATGGCTTTGATACTGTGCAGACATCATACGACCATGATAAACCGCTGAAAAATCCGCAGCGCTGAATTGCGGACAAAAAGCAGGATGTGTCCGGTTTGGGCACGGATTGATATTCCGGCTGGTAACGGTATATAATGACAACATGAAAGCACAAAAAAGGCTGATTGCCGCTGCTCTTGCGGCAGCCCTGTTCATTTCACTTCTACTGCTTGCAGGCTGCGCGCTTTCGCCGGAAGAAACGGAGCAGGAGACGGAATATTACGAGCGAAAGTATGCCGACGAGCCGGAGCCCACGGGCGACGTGGCGCGGCTGCTCGAAGTGCTGGACGGCTGCGCGGGCGGTCAGTATGTTTTCGCCGGCCAGGGCAACCAGGTGACGCACCAGTTCATCGATACGATGTACAAAAAATACCCGGATTATTTCTCGGAAGGCCGACTGGAGTATCTTCGGGCTATTGCGGATAACGCGGCGAAAAACGGCTACGACTATCCCGAGGACTACGCGTGGGACTGCAGCGGCCTCTGGTGGTACGCCGCGTCCGACGTGCTGAACCTTTACGGCAAGCCGGTTGACCGCACCGCGCAGGACACGTATGACGACTTCTGCACGCCCATCACCAAGGACGAACTCCGGCCCGGCGATCTGGTGTTCGTGGAAAACAAAGACAGCAAAATCACCCACATGGGCATCGTGGGCCGCCGCGGCTACATGTACGAGGCGGTGAACGGCTTTTGCGGCGTGGTATTAAAGCGCACCATCGACAAGCGCGTCTATTATAACATTGTGCACCCCGGCAAGATTTACGTGGGCGCCAGCTGGAACAAATTCGGGCGTCCGAAGATTTTCGAATAACACCCGCATGTTATAATCGCATCAAAAAAGCGGAAGGTCTGCTTCCGCTTTTACTTTGCTATAACGCTTATTCGCCGATGCGTTCTATAAAACCGTCGATCAGCGTGCGGATGCGGCCCGCCGCGATGCGCCCCGTTTCCATCACTTCCTCGTGCGTGAGCGGCTGGTCCAGTATGCCCGCCGCCATGTTGGTGATGCACGACAGCGCTGCGGATTTAACGCCCGCGTGCGCCGCCGTGATGATCTCCGGCACCGACGACATTCCCACAGCGTCCCCGCCCAGCATGCGCAGCGCGCGTATCTCAGCGGGCGTCTCGAATGACGGCCCTTTCATCATGGCGTACACGCCGGTTTTAACGTCGATGCCGTTTTGGCTTGCCGCCTCTTTCAGCGCGGCCACCAGCTCCTTATCGTAGGCGAACGACATATCCGGAAAGCGCGGGCCGAACTCGTCTAGGTTGGCTCCTTCCAGCGGGTTGAGCGACGTGAAGTTGATGTGGTCGGTGATGATCATGATGTCACCCGGGCGGAACGACTCGTTGATGCCGCCCGCCGCATTGGTAATCAGCAGATGCTTTATGCCAAGCTTGATAAGAGCGCGCAGCGGTATCACTGTCTCAGCGGGCATGTAGCCCTCGTAGCAGTGGAACCGACCCTGCATGCACGCCAGCGGTACGCCGTGCTTTTTGCCCAGCACCAGCCGCCCCGCGTGCCCCGGCACCGTTGACTGCGGAAAACCGGGAATATCCCTGTAATCGATGACCTGCGCGTCTTCCAGCGTGTCCGCATAATCGCCGAGCCCGCTGCCCAGCACCACGCACAGCGCAGGCTGCTGCTGCGCCGCGCGGCGCAGGTATTCGTAAGCGCAGTTGATTCTTTCTCGTGTCATGACGATTTGCCTCCCGTAATCTCTTTATAGAAAGACGTACCGAAACGCCGGTGGTCCAGCCCGAAAAATTCCGCCGCCGTGGCCGCGATGTCCGCGAACGTTTGGCGTGTGCCGATGTTGGTGCGGGGAATCACCCTGTTGCCCCAGCACAGTATCGGTATGTACTCGCGCGAATGGTCGGTGCTGGTTGTTGTGGGGTCGCAGCCGTGGTCCGCGGTGAACACCACGATGTCGGCAGGCCGCATCGCCGCGAGTATCTCCGGCACGCGGGCATCCAGCGCCTCCAGCGCGTTTTTGTACCCTTCCACGTTGTTGCGGTGGCCGTAAACCATATCGAAATCCACGAGGTTGGTGAACACGAGGCCGTCGAAATCCTGACGGATGTATTCGACCGTCGCCGTAATGCCGGCGTCGTTGTCCGTGGTATGGTTGGTTTTCGTCAGGCCGACGCCCGCAAATATGTCCTCTATCTTGCCGACGCCCGCAACTTCCAGCCCCGCATCTTTAACCGCCGTCAGTATCGTCTCCCCCGGCGGCTCAAACGAAAAATCGCGGCGGTTTTTGGTGCGCGTATAATTTCCGCTTGTGCCAATAAACGGGCGGCAGATGACGCGGCCCACAGCCAGAGGTCCGGTCAGCATCTCGCGCGCCTTGCGGCATATCTCGTACTGCTTATCCAGCGGTATCACGTCCTCGTGCATCGCGATCTGGAACACGCTGTCCGCCGAGGTGTACACGATGGGCCAGCCCGTTTTCACATGCTCGTCGCCCAGTTTCTGAATAATCTCGGTGCCCGAGGCCGGGTAGTTGCCGATGGTCTTGCGGCCGATAGCCGCCTCGAAAGCCTCCATGAAATCCTTGGGGAAGCCGTCCGGAAAAGTCGGGAAGGGCTTGTCCAGCACCAGCCCGGCGATTTCGAAGTGGCCGCCGGTGGTATCCTTGCCGGGAAACTTCTCCGCTGCCCTGCCGTACGCGCCGATGATGCCGGTGCTGCACGGCAGGTCCTTGAGCAGGCACAGCCCCAGCCGGCCCAGATTATTGAGTTTGATATCCGGATAAGCCTCGATGATATGGCCCAGCGTGTCCGAACCTTCATCCCCGAAAAGGTACGCATCGGGCAGCGCGCCGATGCCCACGCTGTCCATCACCACGATGATAAACTTTGCCATAGACCCGTACTCCTTGGTACTATTATAGCACCAAAAAAGCCGTCCGGATACCTGACAGCCAGCTAATCATAAAGTTTTCGGGTTCAGGGAATCCCGGCGCGTGATGAACTCGATATCCTTCTTCGTGAGCCGCGCTTTCTGCAGCAAATCCGGACGCCGCCGCGCCGTTTCCCGCAGCGACTCCTGACGCCGGTATGCCGCTATGTTGGCATGGTGCCCGGAGAGCAGTACCTCGGGCACAGCCTCGCCGTCCCACACCGCCGGCCGGGTGTACTGCTGGTATTCCAGAAGGCCGTTGGCAAACGATTCTCCCAATACCGATTCGTCGTTGCCCAGCACGCCGTCGATATGGCGGATAACGGCGTCAATCAGCACCATGGCGGCCAGTTCGCCGCCCGTCAGCACGTAGTCGCCGATGGATATTTCAAGATCGATATACCGTTTCAACACACGCGCGTCCACGCCTTCGTAATGGCCGCAGAGTATGTTGACGGTCCTGTACGACGCCAGCCGTGTCACCAGCCCGTGGGTCAGCGGCTTGCCGCCCGGAGACATATACACGTTGATGGACGGGGCTTCGCTGCGCGACATGATATCTCGGAAGCAGGCGTCCACCGGCTCCGGCTTCATCACCATGCCCGCGCCGCCGCCCAGCGGATAGTCGTCCGCCCGGCGGTGCTTGTCCGTAGCGTAATCCCGGATATCCGTGGTGTTGACGGATATCAGCCCGGCGGTTATCGCCCGCACCCATATGCTGGACCCACACACCGATGTAAACATGTCGGGGAACAGCGTCAGCACGTTATATGTCGTCATACACCGCCACCTCCGACAGCGCCCTGGAATCCACGCGCATCTCGCCCGCTTCCAGGTCCACCGCAGTGATCACGCGCTTCACGGCGGGAAATATAAAGCCCCTTTTGCCTTGCACCACATAGACGTCCGCCGCGCCATACTGCAGTACGTCTTTCAGTACGCCGAGCTTTTCGCCGTTCTCGTCCACAACGTTAAGTCCGATGAGGTCTACGATGTAATGCTCGCCTTCTCCCGGCTCCTCCAGGTCGCTTCGGTTTAGCAGCAGCGGCAGGTTTCTCAGCTCTTCCGCCTGGTTACGCGTGGTCACGCCGTCCGCAAAAAGATAGATAAACGGCGGATCTATCCGGATAACGTCGTATTCCATGCGCCAGGTGCTGCCGCCCTTTGGCACATAGGCAAAGCCGCGGGTTGCGAACCCTTCAAAATTGTCAGAATAAAGCCGCACCTTCAGCTGCCCCTGAATGCCATGCGGCTTTAATATCCTGCCAATTTCAATCATGTTCGACGATTTCGACGACATATTTCTTGCCGGAAGGCGGCGCTGCCGCATTAACGACGGTGCGGATGGCCTTAGCGATGCGGCCCTGTTTACCGATCACCTTGCCCATGTCATCGCACGCCACAGAGAGCTCGATCACGATTGTTTTTTCCGTCTCCGTCTGTTTGAGCTTGACCTCTTCAGGCTTGTCCACCAGCGATTGCGTAATGTATTTTACAAGCTCCAACATATCGGCCACCTAGGAAATCACGCCGTTCTTCTTCAGCAGAGCGCGAACCGTATCTGTGGGCTGCGCACCGTTTTTGATCCAGGCCAGGACTTTCTCGCCGTCGATAGCGCACTTCTTGCTGATCGGATCATAGTGGCCCAGCTCTTCGATGAAGCGGCCGTCGCGCGGGACACGGGCGTCCGCCACAACGATGCGGTAAAACGGTTTCTTCTTTGCGCCGATTCTCCTTAATCTGATTCTTACTGCCATGTATTTCCTCCAAAAATTATTTTATTTCGAACCCCCGCGGGCAATGTGCCGCGAAGATCGTTTATCAGAAAGGTATGCCGGGCATACCGTTCTCCCCTGTAATAAGCAGCGCGCTGTTACATGAAAGGCAGGCCCATCATGCCTTTGCGGCCGCGCTTTCCCGACATGCTCTTCATCAGCTTGAGCATCTGTTCGAACTGCGAGAGCAGCCGGTTGACTTCCTGCACGGTGGTGCCGCTGCCGCGCGCGATGCGCTTTTTGCGGCTGCCGCCGATGATGGAAGGCCGCCGCCTCTCCTCGGGCGTCATGGACTTGATGATCGCCTCGGTGCGCGCCATCTGCTTCTCGTCCAGCTGCACGCCTGCCAGCTTGTTGCCACCCGGCAGCATGGAGAGCATCTCCTGCAGGCCGCCCATCTTTTTGAGCTGCGCCATCTGCTCCAGAAAGTCTTCCAGCGTGAACTCGGCTTTGCGCAGCTTCTTCTCCAGCTCCGCCGCCTTTTCAACCTGAAAGTTCTGCTCGGCTTTCTCGATAAGCGACAGCACGTCGCCCATGCCGAGTATGCGGCTCGCCATGCGGTCGGGGTGGAACAGCTCCACATCGGTCAGCTTCTCGCCGACGCCCGCGAACTTGATGGGCTTGCCGGTAACGGCCCGGACGGATATCGCCGCGCCGCCGCGCGTATCGCCGTCCAGCTTGGTGAGCACCACGCCGGTAAGCTCCAGCTGCTCGTTGAAGGCCGACGCCGCGTTCACCGCGTCCTGACCCGTCATGGCGTCGATCACCAGCAGCTTTTCGTGGGGCCTGACCGCCTCCGCGATGCGCCTGACCTCGTCCATCATCTCTTCGTCGATGTGCAGGCGGCCCGCCGTGTCCAGTATCAGCACGTCGGTCAGCCTGCGCCGCGCCTCTTCCAGCGCCTGCTGCGCCGTCTTGACCGGGTCCTGCGTACCGCGCTCGAAGAACAGCGCGCCCGCCTGCCCCGCCACCACTTCCAGCTGTTTGATGGCGGCCGGTCGGTATATGTCAAGAGCGGCCAGCATCACGCTGCGGCCCTCTTTGATCCACAGCTTCGCGAGCTTGCCGCACATCGTGGTTTTGCCCGCGCCTTGCAGGCCGCACATCATCACAACGGTGGGCGGGTTGGCAGCAAAATGCACGCCTTCGTACTTTTCGCCCAGCGTCTGAACAAGCTCGTCCCGCACTATCTTGATCACCTGCTGGCCGGGCGTTAAGCTCTCCAGAACCTCCTTGCCCATGGCGCGCTCGCTCACGCGGTTTAAAAAGTCCTTGACGACCTTGAAGTTGACGTCCGCCTCCAGCAGAACCAGCTTGATCTCGCGCAGCGCTGCCTTAACCTCGACCTCCGTCAGCTTGCCCCGGTTGGTCAGCTTGGAGAATATGTGCGTCAGCTTTTCCGACAAACTCTCAAACGCCATTTTGCTGCTCCCATATATCGGATAATTCGCTTATCATCTCGTCCATCTGCACCTGCCCGCTGCGCGCCCGTTCCAGTATTTCCAGCGTCCGCTGCCGCCTGTGCGACAGCCCCAGGCTTTTCTCCAGCGCCTTAAGCCTTGAGCGCGCCTTGCCAATGCCGTCCATCGCAGCCTGCCTCGTGGTGTTCTCGATTTCCGCAATCTCGGCCAAAGAAAAGTCCTGATTGTAATACATGTCGCACAGCCGCCGCTGTTTTTCCGTCAGTAGGCCGGCGTATGTATCCAGCAGCAGCACCGTGTTAAAATCCTTCACCATCGGCAAACCTTCGCTCACACATTGATACTTTTGCACTATAGCACAAAAAAACGAAGCTGTAAAGCAAAAAAACTTTACAGCTATCAGTTTGGCAAAAAACTTCGGCTTTCCTCAGACTTGGAGGCGCTGACTCCAAAGCCTTATGGCCCCCACCAGTCCATTTCTACTCAAACAGGCTGCGCGCGAACGCCATCGAATCGAACGGCTGCAGGTCTTCCATGCCCTCGCCCACGCCCAGAAACACCACAGGCAATTTCAGCTCATCGCATATGGCGCAGATCACGCCGCCCTT
>JBMNOT010000106.1:0-7247 GCA_050943225.1 Christensenellales bacterium
TGGACGGCAGCTACCATGAGGTGGACTCGTCGGAAATCGCGTTTAAGATCGCGGGTTCCATGGCGTTCAAGGACGCGATGAAGAATGCGTCGCCGGTGCTGCTGGAGCCGATCATGTCGGTGGAAGTACACATGCCGGATGAGTATCTGGGCGATGTGCTGGGCAACCTGAACGCACGGCGCGGGCAGATCGAGGGCACGGAAATGCGCGCCGGCGTGCAGGTGATCAGGGCTCAGGTGCCGCTGTCGGAGATGTTCGGCTATGCGACGGATTTGCGGAACCGGACGCAGGGCCGCGGAACGTTTACGATGCAGTTTTTACATTACAGGGAAGTGCCGAGGAGTATTGCCGAGAAGATCATCGGCGCCTGAAAACCAAAGGTTATTTTAAACGGCCGTATAAAACGGAGGCCGTTTGTAACACAAATAATTGATCCAACAATGATGAGGAGGAGAAACCAATGGCAAAAGCTAAGTTTGAGAGAACCAAACCCCATGTCAACATCGGCACGATCGGTCATGTTGACCACGGCAAAACGACACTGACGGCTGCTATCACGATGGCTTTGGCTCAGCAGGGTAAAGCAAAAGTCATGAATTATGACGAAATAGACAAGGCGCCGGAAGAAAAAGAGCGCGGCATTACGATCAACACCTCGCACGTTGAGTACGAGACGGATAAGCGCCACTATGCGCACGTGGACTGCCCGGGTCACGCCGACTACGTGAAGAACATGATCACCGGTGCGGCGCAGATGGACGGCGCGATTCTCGTTGTGTCCGCTGCGGACGGCCCGATGCCCCAGACCCGTGAGCATATCCTGCTTGCCCGTCAGGTTAACGTGCCGTACATCGTTGTGTTCATGAACAAGGTCGACCAGGTTGACGACGAAGAGCTCTTGGAGCTGGTCGAGATGGAAGTACGCGACCTGCTGTCTTCCTACGACTTCCCGGGAGACGAAATTCCGGTCATCCGCGGCAGCGCGCTGCAGGCGATGGAAGCTCTGGCGGCTGGCAAGAATGCGAATGAAGCTCCCGAGTGCAAGTGCATTTTCGAGCTGATGGACGCGGTGGACAGCTACATTCCCACGCCCGAGCGTGCTGCTGACAAGCCGTTCCTGATGCCTGTTGAAGACGTGTTCTCCATCACCGGCCGCGGCACCGTGGCGACGGGCAGAGTGGAGAGAGGTACCATCAAGGTGGGCGATTCCGTTGAGATGGTCGGTCTGTCCGATGAAATCCGTGAAGTGGTCGTCACCGGTGTGGAAATGTTCCGCAAGATGCTCGACGAGGCCATCGCAGGCGACAACATCGGCGTGCTGCTCCGCGGCGTGCAGAGGGACGAGATCGAGCGCGGTATGGTACTTGCGAAGAAGGGTACGATCAAGCCACACACCAAATTCAAAGGCCAGGTTTACGTGCTGAAGAAGGAAGAGGGCGGCCGTCATACGCCGTTCTTCAACGGCTACCGTCCGCAGTTCTACTTCAGAACGACCGACGTGACGGGCACCATCAAGCTGCCGGAAGGCGTTGAGATGGTCATGCCGGGCGACAACATCGATATGGAAATCGAGCTGATCACCCCCATCGCTATCGAGGAAGGCCTCCGTTTTGCTATCCGCGAGGGCGGCAGAACAGTGGGTTCCGGCGTTGTGGTCAGCGTCATCGAATAACCGGGTTACAGAACGCCTGAAAAGGGGAGGTATTAACACCTCCCCTTTTGTTTTTCGCTTGCGGGATACAGGTTATCAGCCAATACGAATCATTGTGGACTATCGTGAAAAATTACCTTTTTCCGGTCATATGTTGTAGAATGTATGTTATTATAAAAACGAGATAACAGGCGGAGGCCCGGGCATGTTTTGTACAGTTGAGGGGCACGTTTGGAATAGGGCGCGCGCTTTTGTACGGCATGCGGGGTGCTTGATGCGGAGGGCACAGCCGTGGCGCCGATCCTGTATTAGACAGCGGTGCTGAAATGATATATGATGGGGAGCGGGGGAGTTATACTCCCGCTTTCCGGTTTATATTTAAGATAAATTTACCCAGAGGAAGAGACAATGGCGAAACGCATCGGCATATTGACAAGCGGCGGGGACTGCCCCGGCCTGAATGCCGCTATCCGCGGCGTGGCCCGCGCGTCGTATCAGCTTTTCAGCGACGCGCAGATCGTGGGCATCATGGACGGGTTCGGCGGCCTTATAGACCTGGAGTATCGCGAGATGGAGCGGCATGAGTTTTCCGGCATACTGACGCTGGGCGGCACCATACTGCGCACCTCGCGCCACCGGGATAAGATGATACGCCAGAACAGCGGCAAATACCTCGACCCGTTCAGGATGATGGCGAAAAACTACGAGAAGATGGCGCTGGACTGCATCGTGGTGATCGGCGGCAACGGCACGCATACCGCGGCAGGGTTGCTGTATGATCAGAGCCTCAACGTGGTCAGCCTGCCCAAGACTATTGACAACGATGTGTGGGGTACGGATGTGACCTTCGGCTATCAGAGCGCTGTGGATATCGCAACGGACGTGATCGACAAGGTGCACAGCACCGCATTTTCGCACTCGCGCGTGATGGTGGTGGAGCTGATGGGCAACGAGGCCGGCTGGCTGGCACTGTCCGCAGGCATCGCGGGCGGCGCGGACGTGATACTGATACCCGAGATACCGTACGACATCAACACCGTGGCGGACGTCATCAACGACCGCTACGAGAGCGGCAAGCACTACTCCATCATCGCAATAGCGGAAGGCGCGCGCAGCATCCACGACGACCCGGAGCAGAACCTCAAAGGGCAGCACTATTCGGTGGGTTATAAACTGGCCGACGAGCTGCGCAAGGTGATCGATATCGATACGCGCGTGGTGGTGCCGGGCCATTACCAGCGCGGCGGCGCGCCCTGCCCGTACGACCGGGTGCTGGCGACGCAGATGGGCGTGTACGCGGCGGGACTGATTGAGAGAGGCGAGTTCGGCACCACCGTGGCGGTAAAGGACGGCAAAATCACGCACAACCTCATCAAGGACGTGGCGGGCAAAACCAAGACTGTGCCTCTGGACGCTCCGCTTTTGGACGTTGGCCGCAACGTGGGCGTCAGCTACGGCGAGCCCAAGGCAAAAAAGGCCGAATAAGCCGAGTCTGGAAAGTCATACCAGTTTGCGTGTCACAATCCGCTGCAGGGTGGCTTGTTAGAGGATACGGCAGCGGCGCGGGCAGGTGGCGGGCTGTTTTGAGTAACGTTGACAGCCCCGGCGGAATCAACTAATATTGATATGGTTTTGGCGACATGGCTAATGCGATAAGCGGGAGGCAAGGCGATGTGTAAAGACTGCATAGCCATCATACTGGCGGCGGGCGAGGGCAAACGGATGAAATCCAAAACCCCGAAAGCGCTGCATATGGCGGCGGGCAAGCCGCTTGCCGGCTGGGTGGTGGACGCGGCCCGCGAGGCCACAGGAACCGCGCCGGTGCTGGTGATCGGCCACGGGGCGGATAAGGTGCGCGAGTATTTCGGCGACAGCGTGCGCTATGCCGTGCAGGAGAAGCAGCTGGGCTCCGGCCACGCCGTGATGGCCGCAAGGGAATACCTTGCCGGAGAGGGGTATGCCATCGTGGCGGCGGGCGACATGCCGCTGATACGGCCGCAAACGCTGGCAGCCATCGCGCAGCGGGCGATGGAAAAAAACCTGGGCGCGTGCCTGCTGACCGCAACAGTGGATGACCCGACGGGTTACGGCCGCGTGGTTCACGAAGGCGGCGGCGTTCGCATCGTGGAGCACCGCGACGCGACGGAACAGCAGCGTGCCATCAAAGAGGTGAACTTGTCGGTTTACTGTTTCTATATACCGGCGCTGATAAAGGCGCTGGACAATTTAAAGCCCGACAACGACCAGGGCGAATACTACCTTACCGACTGCGTGCACGACATCGTCAGGCAGGGCTACGGCGTGGAGACGGCGCCTTGCGACGACCCGGATGAATACATCGGTGTGAACGACCGCGTGCAGCTGGCGCAGGCGGCCCGGCTGCTTCGGCGACGCATCAACACCGCGCTGATGCGGGAGGGCGTGACGCTGATTGACCCGGACGCCGTGTATATCGCCGCGACGGTGACGGTGGGCGCGGACACCGTGATCTACCCCGGCGTGACGCTGGAAGGCACCTCTGTGATCGGCTCGGGCGTGACTCTGTACCCCGGCAGCCGGATTGTAAACAGCAGAATTGGCGACGGCTCCAAAGTGCAGAACTCGGTGCTGCTGGATGCCGTGGTGGGCGATAATTCCACCATCGGCCCGTATGCGTACTTGAGACCCGGTTCAGTGGTGGGCAACGGCTGCCGCGTGGGCGATTTCGTGGAGGTTAAGAATTCGGTGATCCGCGACGGCGCGAAGGTATCGCACCTGTCGTACATTGGCGACGGCGAGGTCGGCGAGAAGAGCAACATCGGCTGCGGCGTGGTGTTCGTCAACTACGACGGGCAGAAAAAGCACAAAACGACGGTGGGCAAGAACGTGTTTGTGGGGTGCAACGTCAACCTGGTGGCGCCCGTGACGGTGGGCGACGGCGCTTACATCGCGGCGGGGTCCACCGTCACGGAGGACGTGGAGCCGGACGCGCTGTGCATCGCGCGGAGCCGCCAGATGGTGAAACCCGGCTGGGCCAAAAAGAGGCGCGGCGAATGAAGAAAGCGGTTTTCTTCGACTTGGACGGGACGCTGCTGCCGCTCGACATGGACAAATTTATGGCCGCGTTTATGAAGGTCGTCGTGGAGAGCGGTTTTTTTGAAAAGATCAGCGCGGAAGCGGGCGAGGATATATTCTGGCGCGCATTGCTTGCGATGCTGGATAACGACGGGCGCGCGCTGAACCGCGACGTGTTTTTCGAAGTGATCGCGGCGGAATCCGGCGCAGACCGCGACGAACTGATCGCCCATATGGAAGCGTTCTACCGGGGCGAGTTTTTGCGGCTGCAGCATGTGACGCGAGCGGACAAGCATGTGAAGCGGACGGTGGAGGTTTTAAAGGACAAGGGCTACCGGCTGATACTCGCCACCAACCCGCTGTTTCCGCCTGTGGCGACGAACACGCGCGTGCGATGGGCCGGCCTTAAGCCGGAAGATTTTGAATACATCACTTATTACGACAATTCCCATTACTGCAAGCCCAAAGCGGGATATTTTCAGGAAATTCTGGAGCGTACCGGCCTTGCTGCTGAGGAATGCTATATCGTAGGCAACGATGTGCGCGATGATCTCTCGGCTGTGGAGCTGGGCTTTGAAGCGTTTTTGGTGCTGGACCATGTGATAGGAGATATTGAAAAGGGGCCGCCATGCCAAAAGGGAAGCTATTCGGATTTGTTAAGATTTACCGAAAATCTGCCCAAAATCATATAAGCGACTACTATGTCGTGGGGCTCGGGAACCCGGGCAGCAAATACGCGCACACGCGGCACAACGCGGGCTTTGACGTGGTGTCCATACTCGCGGAGCGGATGGGCGTCAGCATGCGCACGTATGCGTATAAGGCCCGGGTAGGCCAGGGCGAGCTGGGCGGCAAAAAGGTGCTGCTGGTGATGCCGCAGACGTATATGAACAATTCGGGCGAGAGCGTGAGGGAGATGGCGCAGGCGCTGCGCGTACGGGCGGACCAGCTGATACTCGTTTACGACGACGTGGACCTCAAGGCAGGCACGGTGCGGGTAAAAGTGCGGGGCAGCGCGGGCACGCACAACGGCATGAGGTCGGTGATATATCACCTTAAGACCGACGAGTTTGCGCGGGTGCGCGTGGGCATCGGCAGGCCGGACGGCGATATCGTCGATTACGTGCTGGGCGAATACGCGGACAAGCAGGCCGCGCTGGAAACGCTGAAACGGGCGGCGGACGCGGTGGAGACGATTATAAAGGACGGCGTGCTGGAAGCGCAGAACCGTTTTAACGCGCCGCCGCAGAAAACATGCTGACCACGGATCATATCAGAGAGCTGGAAGAATTTCAAAGGCTGGAGAAAGCTGTGCGTGCGGGGCAGACGCCCTGCGCGCTTTTTGCCGTGCCTGAAGCCGCAAAGCCGCACATCGCGGCGGCGCTGGGTGAGGCGATAAAACGCCCGGTGATTGTGGTGACCGCAACGGACGACAAGGCGGAGCAGTGCGCGGCGGCCGTACCGGACGCGGTGTTTATCCCCAGGAGGGCGCTGCAGCTGCGCGCGTCGGTGGCGCGGAGCCGTGAGCGGATGTTTGAGCGTATCCGCGCGCTCTCCAAGCTGGCGGGCGGTGCGCGGCTGGCGTTTGTCAGCGCGGAATCGCTGGCGGCCAGGCTGGCGCCGCCGGAGGATTTTCTGGCAGCGCATATCCGCATCGAAAAGGACGGGCGGTACGACCCCGAGAAGCTGATACAAAATCTGGTATGGGCCGGATACGAGCGGGTGAGCGCCGTGGAGACGGCCGGGCAGGCGGCGCGGCGCGGCGAGATACTCGACGTGTTCTGCCCCGGCGCGGTGGCGCCGTACCGGATCGACTTCTTCGACGATATCGTGGAGAGCATCCATTCGTTTGACCCGGTCACGCAGCGGCGGAGCCGCGAAAAGTTTGAGGCGGTGACGCTGGCGCCCGCGGTGGAGCTGACGTTGTCGGACGAGGCGGCCGCGGCGGGCCGGGAGTATTTTGAGTCGGCAAAGCCGGAGAGCGCCGCAATGGCGCAGCGTTTTGCGGACTATGCGCAGAGCCTTAAAAAAGGGCGCTATTTTGAGGATATTGAGAACTTCGCATACGCGATGTGCAGTTCCACCGTGCTGGATTACGTGCGGGAGCCGCTGGTGCTGCTGGACGACTATAAGCACATCCGCTCGGAGGAAGAGGAGCGGCGTGAGGATTTCGAACACCGGCTGATGGACCTGGTGGGCAGCGGCGAGGCGGTGGCGGACCAGAAAGCGCTATACCTGCCGCTGGAGGATATCATCGCCCGGGCGGCGGACTATGCAGCGGCGGATTTTTGCACAGTGAGCCGCTCCGGCCTGCGCACCCGGGCGGACATCGTGCTGCCGATAAAGTCGGCAGTGGCGTACAGCCGGAAACTGGACCTTTTGCAGGAGGACTTAAAGGCGCGCGTGAAAGCCGGGTGGCGCGTATACCTTTTCTGCGGCAATACCGAGCGGGCCGAGCGGCTGGCGGCGGAATTGTCGGACAAAACCATGACGGTGCCGCTGATAAAGGACAGGCGGGTTCTGCAGCCCGGCGGAACGGGTA
>JBMNOT010000001.1:0-36406 GCA_050943225.1 Christensenellales bacterium
AAACAATAAAAGGGTGCCGTCAACAGCGACCGTATCGGTATCCGGATTGATATCCACACCGACCGTGTCCACTACCCTACCGTTGACAGTCACCCTTTCCTGCACGATGAGCGCGTCCGCTCCTCGCCGCGACGCCACACCGCAAGATGCTATGTATTTGTTCAGCCTCATGCATCCCCACAGCTTACATGGCGGGAACCCTCCCGTTCAGCCACAGCCCGAGCAGCTTGCTCAGGTTGAACGAATAGGAATTCTCGCCGATATCATACGGGGCGGACAGCGCAACGGACTGTATTCTGTCCTCGCCCAGCCAAAGATCGATACGCCCCACCTGCTGGCCTTTTTTCACAGGCGCAGTCAATGTCTCTTCGATATATACCCGCTTTTTAAGATTGGTGGCTTCCTCCTGCGTCAGCGGAAAATACACGTCCTTTTCGGTGTACACAGGGAAGCTCTTCTCCATGCCATCCCTTACCGCTATTTCGCCGATTTTCTCGCCGGCTTTTACGACAAGGCTGTTGTCGTAGTTTTCAAAGCCGTAGTCCATCAGCGCCATGCAATCGTTAAACATATCCGGAGCGCACAGTACCACGGATACCAATTGCATCCCTTCGCGCTCTGCAGCTGCCGCAAGACAGCGCCCCGCCTCTTTGGTAAACCCGGTCTTGATGCCGTTGCCGCCTTCGTAGTTCCACAGTATTTTGTTCTTGTTCTTCACCACGCGGTCCCATTCGTGGCCTTCCCAGGGCAGCGTCTTGTACTGTGTTTTCACGATCTCGCGGAACGTTTTATTCTGCATCGCATAGGCGGACATCAGCGCCAGATCATAAGCCGTGGTGTAATGGTTATCTGCCGGCAGGCCGTTTGGATTGACAAAATGCGTGTTGTACGCGCCAATCTCTCGCGCCTTGTCGTTCATCATGCCGACAAAAGTTTCCACATCGCCGCCTATATGCTCCGCGATGGCGATGGCTGCGTCGTTGCCGGATGCCAGCATCAGCCCGAACAGCAAGTCGGACAATGTCATGGTCTCGCCCGGCGACAGCCATATGGACGAGCCCTCCACGCCGCTCGCGTTGGCGCTGACCGTGACCATATCGCTGAGGTTGCCGTTCTCGATTGCCACCAGCGCTGTCATGATCTTGGTCGTGGAAGCCATCGGCATCTTCTCAAAAGCGTTCTTCTGGTACAGCACGCGCCCAGTTGACGCTTCCATTACCACGGCGGATTTGGCTGATACCGAAATTTCCACAGCCCTGACCGCACTCACATTATACGAAAATATGAGCGCAAAGGCCAGCACTGTTTGAGAAATTTTTCGTAATACCCGCCTCAAAGGTTATTCCACCCCTTTTTCCCGGCATCGCCGGAATGCGTCCTTTATCTCCATGATGAAATCCGGCACCGCGTCCAGCAGGTGTTCCACCAGCGTACGGCCCGATACCGGCATCAGTTCGATGTTGTTTTCATCCACCACAAGGAAACCGACAGGGTTGATGGATACGCCGGAGGCCGCGCCTCCTGCAAACGGATGCGGCTGGTTCGGGGCGTTGTCCTGCTGCCCTCCGCCTCCTGCCTTCGCATTTTCGCCGTATTCACCACCGCCTGCCACAAATCCGAACGACACCCTAGTGATCGGAATGATTGTAGCACCGTCGGTGGATATAACAGGATCGCCTACGATCGTATTGACGTCCACCATCTCCTTGATTTCGCTCATCGCGGTCTGCATGATATTCTCTATAGGATGCATATTGGTCACCGTCCTTTGCTCATTTTGTATATCGCATAACCAATAATAATATTTGCCAGGGACAGGGTGATTATGCAGTCTGTGTACAGCGAAAATGAGCGCTTTGAAAACACCGGGCGGACGCTGATGCTGATATGATGCCTTTTATCTTTCACACTGGTCATGAGAGTGCCGGCAGCAGCCTGAAGCGTGCCGCACAGCATTGCTGTGGCAAAGGCGTCGTCCAGGCCGATTTCCAGCTTAAAGCGCAGCTCATAGGCAGATTTTTTGTTGATAAATGCGAACAGCCTGCCGCGCGCTTTCTCGTTGGTTTTACGCTTCCTTCTCTTCTCCTGCGCTGTTTTGATAAAGTCAAACAGCGAAAAAACGCGTTTGGGCTGGGGCTTGTCGACGCAATAGAGCGTGAAAATTTCACCTTTCTCGCGCCGCACCTCATATTTGCGGTGAATCAAAGCAATGCCCAGCACCCGTATGATGAGCTGGACTTGTTTGTCATGCCCTTTGATAAGAAAATCTATTTTAAGCAGCAGTACTGCCAGCACCAAAAGTATGATGGCCGCTGCGATCAGTAAAGGTGGCAATAATAAAAACAACGCCTTTCTCGTTTTGATCAGACGTTGTTATTATTATCTTATTTCTGGAAAACAATTCATGCTTCGCTGATATTGAGCGGTGGCAGCTCGTCCAGAGATTGCAGCCCGAAATGTCGCAGGAAATCGTCGCTTGTGACGTACAGCATGGGGTTGCCCAACGTTTTTTTGCGCCCGGCCCGCTGAATCAGCCCTTTTTCAAGCAGCGCCGCTATGGAATAGCTGCTTTTTACCCCGCGTATCTGCTCTATCTCAAAGCGGGTGGTGGGCTGTTTGTAAGCGATAATGGCGAGCGTCTCCAGCATCGACTGGGACAGACGCGTTTTTTTGACGGGGGCCAGCACTTTCTCGATATAAGGCGCGTACTCAGGGTTTGTGCTCATCTGAAGCTTGCTACCCACCTTTATAATTTGCAGGCCTGAACGCTCCTGCAGCCGCTTTTCCATCATGCGCGTGACGATATCGTCCAGCTGTTCCGTTTCAATCTCCAGAGCTGCCGCGATATCCGCCGCCTCCACGGCATCTCCCGCCATAAACAGTATGCTCTCCAGCGCGCCGACGATGATATCCTCGTTCAACCTGCAGCCTCCTCTGTCCTCTTGGAAATAAAGATCTCTTCAAAGCACCCGTCCTGCTGGATGGAGATAAGATTCCTGTGCAGCATATTGAGCAACGCTACAAACGTGACGGCCACTTCCAGACGGCTGCGCGCTTCGGAGAACAGCTTACTAAAGGTGGTCATCCCGTACTGGTTCAACATGCGCATGATATTCCGCGCGCGTTCCCGAATAGTGTAGGTATCCTTGCGAATCTCCACCTCCTCGATGCGCTCTATCTCGGCGTCCGGCTGTCGGGAGATCACCTCTAAATAGGCAGCGCATAAGCCGTCCAGCGTCATCTGCTCAAGCAGCAGCTTTTCTCCCGGGAAACCGATCTCTTCGGGCAGTTTGAAGTAAACGCGCTCCGCCCTGGTTTCATAGCCTTTGAGCGCCTCTGCAGCCTCCTTATAAACTTTATACGTCTTCAGGCGCTGGATCAGCTCCTGCTCAGGGTCTTCCTCCTCTTCCTCTAGCTGCTCCGACGGCAGCATCATGCGCGACTTGATATACAAAAGCGTCGCCGCCATCTCCAGAAACTCGCTGGCGCTTTCCATCGACAGCTCATCCATGGACGAAACGTATTCAAGGTACTGCCCGGTGACCTCCGAAACAAAGATATCCTCAATATTGATGCGCGCTCGCCCCACCAGGTGCAGCAGCAGGTCCAGCGGGCCTTCGAACTGTTCAATTCTGACCTTGTAATCGCCATCCACAATCATCAGATAAACAACCCGAAAAACATTGAATAGAGATACAGTATCCCGTTAGTGACGTAGAATAACAGGGAGCTGAGCATCCGCGTAAACACCAGTATTAACAGCAGAAACTGGCCGTAACGCATGTAATACATATAAAACCGAGGGCTCTTGCGTGCAATAAAACCTTTGACGAGGTGATGGCCGTCCAGCGGCGGAATGGGAATAAGGTTGAACACGCAGAGTACTATGTTCATCATAACGATATAAAAGAGTATTGTGCTGATAATCTGGCTGGTGACGCCGAAGACATAAACCACTAAAAACCATATTATGTAGAAAACAAACGACAGAATCAGATTCGTTGTCACGCCGGCTAAAGCAACCAGTATGTTGGCCTTCTTGTAATGGTAATAATTGCGCGGATTGGTGGGTACGGGCTTGGCCCAGCCGAAGCCGATTATCAAAAATGCTATTATGCCGACGAGGTCGATATGCTTAGTGGGATCCAGCGTCATCCGCCCGAGATTTTTGGCCGTCGGGTCGCCCATCCTGTTGGCCATCCAGGCATGCGCCGCCTCATGGAAAGACAGGGCAATCACAAAGGCGGGCAGCAAATACAATATCATTAAAAGATATTCGGTAATTTGGCCGCTCATCAAAAGGCCTAACGGCGTATTCTGCAGAAAATTAGAGAACATTCAACTCTCCTTATGGCTATGTATGTCTCCAGTATAAATAGATACAGGCTGCATTTCAATCGCGCAATGTGTCGAAACTGTAAATATACTTATTTTCCATAAAAAAGCGCACCAAATAAAGCGCGCTTTACATCAGATTGATATGTACCCTCACTTTAAGCTGTCAAAAATCTGGTGCCGCTCTTTGCTCAGATTCGAAACATTGCCACGAAGGCTGTCCCGATCGGCAGAATAACTGCTCCGAACCCTCTTTAGCTCCTCGCTGAGCACCTGATACTCCCGGGTAAGGGCTTCCATCTGGTCCTGCAGCTTCAAAAGGTCGTCCGCCACGTTGAGCGCCGTCAACACTGCCAGCGTACTGGGGTTTAGATTGACATACTGGTTTTTGAGCTCCGACATCTTCCGGTCGACATAGATGGCCACACGGTGGATATACTCTTCGCTCTCGAACCCGGCCATCGTATATTCCTTGCCGCATATCTTGACCACTGTCCGCGTCTTGTCCATCACCACAACACCCCAAAACATCATATATTGTATTTATTATATATCAGCATGAAGAATATTACAACAGCCGGGTATACAAAATATTGTATCAATCGCGCAGTTTAGCCCCAAATTGTGCGGCGGCAGCAGCCACAACGGCATCTCGTGCCGCGTTGGCCTCCTCGTCGAGCAGCGTGCGGTCTTTTGAGCGCAGCACGATGGTATATGCGAGGCTCTTTTTGCCCGCGCCCAGCTTATCCCCCGTATACACGTCGAACAGCGCTGCGCTCTCGAAATAGGGCCCTGCGTTTTCGCGTATGCAGTCCAGCAGCGCGCCCGCGGGCACATCTGCGTCCACAATCAGCGCTATATCGCGCTCCACCTCCGGGAAACGCGGCAGCGGCTTATACTTGACTACATCGCAAGACGCAGCACTCAGCTTTTTGATATCGAGTTCGGCGATATACACGCGTTTGCCAATATCAAACGCCGCGCATACATCCGGGTGCACTTCGCCCAGTTCGCCCAGTTTTTCACCGCAGGCGTACACCGACGCTTTGCAGCCCGGGTGGTAATATTCCGACGCGTCGGGCATAAAGCGCGTGCTGCGGATGCCGAAAGCGTCCAGCAGGTTTTCCACAACGCCTTTGATCGAGAAGAAATCATGGTCTCCGCACAGCGCGATGCAGACGTATTTGCGCTCGTCCGGCAGCGCGCCTTCCTCGCCGGTCGGCAGATAAACGCGGCCCGTCTCAAACAGGCGGATGTCCTTAGCCTTGCGGTTCAGGTTGCCGGCGACCACTTTCAGCATATCCGGCACCGGCGACGTGCGCATAAGCGCCTGCTCGTCGCCCAGCGGGTTGAGTATCCGCACGAAACGCAGCCGCCTGTCGTCCGGCGGCAGGTTCAGCTTGGCATAATCCGCCGCGGAAGCGAACGAATACGTGACACATTCATAGCATCCCAGGTGTATCAACAGGCGGCGCACCTTATCAGTGCACGCTTCCTCCGCGGAATAGGCGCCGCGGCGAACCGCGCCTGTCATGGGCATGCTGGGAATGTTGTCATAACCGTACATGCGGGCAACTTCTTCCGCGATGTCGTCGCCCATGGAGATATCGCCGCGGAAGCTCGGTATGTCGCAGACCAGAGTGCCGTTCTCCAGCTTCGTGGGGATGAACACACTATTCAGATGCTTTGCCATCTCTTCTGCGCTGAGCGACGTGCCCAGCTTGGTATTGATGCGCTTTGCAGACACGCGGACGGTTTTCGGCGCCAGGTCAGCAGAAACGATGTCGATTTCGCCCGGCACGATTTCGCCCGCGCCCAAAAGCTGCACCAAATGCAGCGCGCGGTCCATCGCCGTCTTGCAGCCCGCCGCGTCGATGCCTTTGGAAAAGCGCATCGCCGACTCGGTCTGCAGGCCCAGCGCGCGCGATGTGCGCCGAACGCTGCCCTGGCGGAATTTCGCCGACTCAAATATTACCGTAACTGTATCCGGCTTAATCTCGGAGTTTTCGCCGCCCATCACGCCGGCGATGCCGATCGGGCCCTCGCCGTCGCAGATCAGCAGCATATCCGGCGTGAGCGCGCGCTCCTTGCCGTCAAGCGTGACGATGGTTTCATCCTGACGGGCACGGCGCACAATGATGCGTCCCCCGCGGATATCCTTGTAATCAAAAGCGTGCATCGGCTGGCCCATCTCCAGCATCACGAAGTTGGTGATGTCCACGATATTGTTGATGGAGCGCACTCCCGCCGACATTAGGCGGTCGCGCAGCCACTTGGGCGACGGTCCGATCTTGACGTTCTTCACCGCACGCGCAATATAGCGCTCACAGAGGTCAGCATCCTCCACCGTCACGTTCACATAATCGCTAATATGGCCGGTTCCTTCGGTAAAACTAGTATCGGGCATCCGGATGCCCTTGCCCAGCGCGGCGGCGCACTCGCGCGCCACGCCCAGCACCGATAGGCAATCCGGGCGGTTAGCGCCCACCTCGATATCGAACACCGTGTCATTAAGCCCCAGCACTTCGCGCAGCGGCGTGCCGGGCTTATCGTCTCCGTGCAGTATCATGATGCCATCCACATCGGCGCCCGGGTAGTCGGAAGCCGTGAGGCCGAGCTCCGCGCCGGAGCACAGCATGCCATATGAATACACGCCGCGCAGCTTGCTCTTGCTGATTTTGAAACCGCCGGGCAGGTTTGCGCCGATCAGCGCCGTCGGCACCAGCGCGCCCTCAAATATGTTTTTCGCACCGCAGACGATCTGCAGCTCTTCCTCGCCGACATCCACCTGGCAGATGGAAAGCTTGTCGGCTTCGGGGTGCTTTTTGATGGAAAGTATGCGGCCAACAACAACTTTCTCCAAAGACTCGCCCAGTACTTTCCAGCCGTCCACGGCAGTGCCCGTCATAATCAGGCGCTGCGCCAATTCCTCCGGCGCGAGGTCTATATCTACATAATCGCGCATCCATTTATAAGGTGCTATCATAGTCTGTCGTCCCTCCTATCTGAACTGGGCCAGGAAACGGATGTCGTTTTCAAACAGCAGCCGGATATCGGTAATGCCGTATTTGATGTTCGCCAAGCGGTCCAGACCCATGCCGAACGCAAAACCGGAATACTCGTCCGGGTCGATACCGCAGTTGCGCAGCACCTGCGGATGTACCATGCCGCAGCCTAAAACCTCGATCATGCCGGTGCCTTTGCACGCCGGGCAGCCCTTTCCGTGGCACTTGGAGCAGGTGGCGTCCACTTCCGCGCTGGGCTCGGTGAACGGGAAATGGCCGGGCCGGAATTTCGTGACGGTATCTTCGCCGTAGAACTCCTTCAGAAACACATTGAGCGTGTCCTTAAGGTTCGCAAAGGTAATGCCCTTGTCTACCACCAGGCCTTCGATCTGGTTGAATATCGGCGAGTGCGTGGCGTCCACATCATCGCTGCGGTATACGCGGCCCGGGCAGATCATGCGGATGGGCGGCTTTTGCGCCAGCATCGTCCGTATTTGCACCGGCGAAGTATGCGTGCGCAGCACGATATCGTCGTCCGACACGTAGAACGTGTCCTGCGTGTCGCGCGCCGGATGGTCTTTGGGGATGTTGAGCATCTCAAAGTTGTACTTGTCGTACTCCACCTCTGGGCCATCCATCACGTCGAAGCCCATGCTGACAAATATATCGCGAATCTCATAGTAGATGCGAGTCAGCGGGTGCAGCCCGCCGATGGGCTGTTTTTTGCCCGGCAGCGTGATGTCCACCTTCTCGGCGATCAGCCTTGCATCCTTCTCGATGCGCTTAAGCTCGCTGATTTTGCTTTCCAGCGCTGCAGTAATCCTGTCGCGTATCTCGTTGACGCGCTTGCCGAATACCGGCCGTTCCTGCTCCGGTATATCCTTCATGCCGTGCAGCGCTGCGGTGAGCTCTCCTTTTTTGCCCAGCAGCCTGACGCGAATTACCTCCAGTTCAGACAATTCATGGCTGTTTTCAATTTCCAGAAGCGCGCTCTTTTCCAACTCATCCAGCCCAGAAAAAGCGTTCATCGCCAACTCCTTTCAACACCGGCTCACACCGATACTTGTTCCTGTAAATGAAAAGACCTTCGCCATGGGGCGAAAGTCCGCGGTACCACCCAAATTCACCGCATCCGAAAACGGCTACGGCCTTATTCGCTGTAACGGAGCGCCCCGTCCTTCCCTTTCAGGAAGGCTGCTCTGCCGGCGAAAGTTCGCATATTCACGCGGGCGGACGCTTCCAGCCAAGGCGCCCTTCTCTTGAGCCCGCAGAGCTGAACGGCTACTGCTCCGGCTTCTTCGCATTATGAAAGGAATTATAGCATAAGCCGCAAAGGCGAATCAAGAGCGTATTTTATATATCAGTATTCCCGCCGCCACAGCAGCGTTCAGGCTCTCTGCCTTGCCGTATATCGGTATGCGGACGCGAATATCGCTGAGCGAGAGTATTTCCCGGGAAATGCCCCGCGCTTCGTTGCCGATTACCAGGCAGGTTTTTTCCGCGTCCAGCGTAAAATCCGTTCGCCCGCCAAGATCGGCGCAGGCGATTTTATACCCTGCTGCCAGCAGCTTGCTGAGATATGGCTTTAGCTGCGTACGCAGCACGGGCAGATGGAACAGGCTGCCCATGGAAGCCCGCACCGCTTTGGGCGCATACGGGTCCGCGCTGCCGTCCGACAGCACCACGCCGCCGCAGCCGGCTGCGTCCGCCGTTCGGATGATGGTGCCCACGTTGGCCGGGTCCTGCACGTCGTCCATCGCCACGATAAACCCCCGGCTTATCTCCACCGGTTCCGGAAGGGCGGCTACGGCTGCCACAGCCTGCGGCATTTTGGTTTCGCAGATGGCCGCCATCACATGCGGAGCTACCGTCACAGCGCGCCGTCCCAAAGACTTGGCGCGCGCGGCCCATTCCCCGCCAGCGTCCTCTGTAATAATCAACGTGCGCAACAGCGAAGGCTGATGGACGAGCAGCTCGCCTACGCATTTGACGCCCTCCACCAGAAAAGCGCCCTGCTGTGTGCGGCCCTTTTTGTCCTTAAGTGTGCGGGCCGTCCGGACAAAGCCGTTCTGTACGCTGAGGATAATGCCGCTCATGATACATCCTCCGTCGTGTACAAATACCATGACGGGATGGTCCAGAACAGGTTGCGGTCGCGCATGCCAGACGCTATGTTGATATCCGCCTTATAGAGCAGCGAATTGGTACGAAAATACAGCCCGATATGCGGCATCGTGGCGAGGAACCGCTCTTCGAGCGCGAGATAGCCGGCCTTCGTCAGTCCGGCATCCGTCGCGGCCTTGCAGGACTCAAGCAGCATGTCCATTTCTGTGTCGGAAAAACCTCCGTAGTTGAGGTGGCCGCCCGTACCCACCAGCGGCGTGATGTCTGGGTTGACATCCAGATAAAATGAGCACAGCGCCAGCTCAAAAGCTCTGGTGTCCAGGGCTTGCCTGTATACGTCCGGATCCAGCAGGTTGACCGTCGCATCCATGCCGCAGGCTTTGATCTGCGCAACAATGTTGTCCGCGACGTCCAAGCGGTAAGGCTCATCGGTGTCATTGGGAACCAGTATCTGAAATTTCAGCTCCGTAATCTGGTCGCCATTTATCTGCTCGACAATGCCGTTATTGTCCCGGTCCTTCCAGCCCGACAGTTCCAGCGCCTCCAATGCCTTCTGCTGGTTGTACTCGTAGATATTGGTGGAACCGCCCGAAAGAAATGAATCGGGCGGAATGGGATAGTCCACCGCTACGGCATGTCCCAAAAGCGCCTTGGCGATGATATCCCTCTTGTCCAGCGCATAGGCCAGCGCCTGCCGCAGGTTGACGTCGCCGAACAGCCCCTCGATGTTGGGTACCAGGCAGTCGTAATACTGCGTCTGGTAATCCACATATTCCACTTCCTCGAACTTCTGATAGGTGTCTACCGTGAGTTCGGATGTGGTGACGATATCCAACAGGTTCTGGTCGAACGAGCTCATCTCAGCGTCATGGTCGGGCAGGCCCACCACGTTGAGCTTGCGGATATACGGCTGCTGTTTCCACCACGACGTATTGGGCTCCAGCGTCATGCCTTCCGGCATTTTATATTCGGACACATAATACGGGCCCGTTCCCAGCGGCACGTCGGTATCGATATTGCCCGACTGGCAGTATGCCTGACACAATACGGGAAATGTCATGAAGCAGAGCGCCGCGTTGCCTGGCTCCGACATCGTAAGGACGAGCGTATAGTTGTCCACTGCGGTGCAGTCCATAATCAGGCTGTTGTATTTCGCGTAGGATGACTCGGCTGTGGTATACGTCCGCAGCAGGTTGATGGTGTACAAAAGATCAGCCGCGGTGAATTCACCCTTATCACGCTGCCATTTGACGCCCTTTCTCAGGGTAAACGTCCAGACCGTGCCTGTGGCATCAACCGACCAGGTCTCCACCAGTTCCGGCTGCGGCATGCCGTCGTTGCCGATGCGGATAGGCTGCTCGTATATCAGCGAAAAGAAGTTATACAGCGCGTAATTCTTCACCTTGAGCGGGTTGTAGGTCGTCCCTTCCTTATTGGGGATCGCAAACGTCAGCTCTCCGCCGAAGGTCGGCTCCGGCGACTTGACGACAGGCGGCAGCGTATACTGCGGGATGGGCGTCTGCGTCGCCGCGGGTTCGCCGCTGCCCGGCGCATGGCAGCCCGGCAGAGCGGATATCAGAAAAGCAGCAACAAAACCTGCAGCCAGACGTTTAAAAATCGCTGTAAAGCGCCTTGTATATGTCATAGTATTTTTCAACCCTTATTACGTAGCCCTGCGTTTCCGCGTGACCGATATTGACCAGCTTGCCGTCGTCCTCCAGCCAGTTCTTCACGTTGGTCGGCCCCGCGTTGTACGCGGCGAACACCTTGATAAGGTCACCGTTAAACATATCGGAAAGATACGCCAGGTACCAGCAGCCAATCCGAATATTGACCTCCGGGTTCCACAGGCTGTCCGCCGTATAGTCACCGATGCCGATCTTTTCCGCCGCCCACGCGCCGGTATCCGGCAATATCTGCATGAGCCCGATGGCGCCTTTTTTTGATTCAGCCTTTTCGTTGAACCGGCTTTCGGTTCGGATGATGGCAGCGATATGGTACTCGTCTATGCCTTTCTCTTTAAGTGAAAATTCCTTGCTGTACCGGACAATCAAATCCTGATATTTGAGCGGAAAATAGATGTCCACACCCAAGCGCAGCGCTATCCCTACGCCCCATATCAGCACCAGGCACAGCACCAGCCATGCTTTTTTATGTTTTGCCGGCAGCTCGCGGTATCTCCGCCTGCTTTTAGCCATTTTATCTACCTCACATACCCTCTCTGACGCAGCAGCTCACCGATTCTTTCGTGCAATTGCTCCAGAGTTCCGTTGTTCTCAATCACTTCGTTCGCATAGCGCCGCATTTCCTCGTCGCTCATCTGAGCACGAATTCGCCGCAGCACCTCATCGCGAGCAAGCCCGTCCCGCTGCATCACGCGCCGTATGCGCGTCTCCAAATCGGCTGTTACCAGCCACACCTCATCGACTTTATTATGCATGCCCGCCTGTATCAGCAGCGCCGCATCCAGAATAACAAGGTCGTCTCTCCCCTGCACCTGTTCAAACATGCGCTGGATGATGATGGGATGCAGCAGACTGTTGAGCCGCTTCACGCGCTCCGGATGGCCGAATACGTAAGCTGCCAGTTTCTTTCTGTCCAGCGCGCCGTCCGGCAGGAAAAAGCCTTCGCCGTACTCGGCAAGCAGCGCTTCTGCGCCCGGCTCGCCGGGTCTTACCACCTCGCGCGCCGTCTCATCCGCGCATACTACGAAATATCCCCGTTCCCGAAGGTCCTGCGTTACGGCCGACTTGCCGGAACCTATGCCGCCTGTGATGCCGATCAGCGCGTTCATTTCGCATCCAGCCAGTTGTCGCCCACCGCCACCTGCGCCTCAAACGGCACGTCGATGACATAGGCGTTTTCCATGCATTCCTTGAGCAGCGCGGATACAGCGGTTACCTCATCCTCCGCCGCGTCGATTACCAGTTCGTCGTGCACCTGCAGTATCAGCTTGGACTTATACCCGCCGTCGCGCAGCTTTTCCCATACGTCGATCATCGCCAGCTTGATGATGTCCGCGGCTGTGCCCTGTATCGGCGTGTTGAGCGCGGCGCGCTCGCCAAAGGAGCGTATATTGTAATTGCTGGAGCGCAGCTCAGGCAGATAGCGCCGCCGCCCCAGCATCGTGGTGACATAGCCCTGCGCCTTGGCCTGCGCGATAATTTCGTCCATATACCGCCTCACGCCCGGAAACCGCGCAAAATACCGCTTAATGTAGTTAGCCGCCACTTTTACCGGAATGCCCAGGCTGCGCGCGAGGCCGAAGTCGCTGATGCCGTAGACAATGCCGAAGTTGACGGCTTTGGCGCTGCGGCGCATTTCGGGCGTCACCATGTCCAGAGGCACGCCGAACACCTCGGAGGCGGTACGCGTGTGGATATCTACGCCGGAGGAGAATGCGTCCTTCATCACCTCGTCGCCGGATATCGAAGCCAAAATGCGCAGCTCGATCTGCGAGTAATCGGCCGATACCAGCTTGCGCCCCGGCGCCGACGGCAGGAACAGCCGGCGTATTTCCCGCCCTTCCTGCGTGCGCACCGGGATGTTCTGCAGATTGGGCTCCTTGCTGGAAATGCGACCCGTCACGGTAGAGATCTGAACAAATGTTGTGTGCACAAAGCCGTTTTCATCGGCGATTTTGCGCAGCCCGTCGAGGTAAGTGCTCTTAATCTTGGTCAGCCGCCGATATTCGATCAGCTTTTCGATTACCGGATGCTTGTCGATAAGGCTCTCCAGCACCTCGATGTCGGTGGAATAGCCGGTCTTTCGCTTCTTGCCCGAGGGCAGGCCCAGCTTTTCAAAAAGCACCAGCCCCAGCTGCTTTGTCGAATTGATGTTGAATTCGCCGCACCCGCAAAGCTCATAAATCTCCTCAGTCAGGTTGTCGATTTGGGCGGACAGTTTTTCGTCATAAGCTTTAAGCTCTTTTAAGTCAATACGGAAACCGGTGCGCTCCATATCGAGCAGCACGCGCGTGAGCGGCATCTCGATATTGTTATAGACGTACCAGAGGGCATCGTCTTTCAGCTTCTGTTCCTGTACTTTATTCAGCCCCGCGATGGCCGCGGCATTGCCGGCAAGGCCGTAGTTTTCCGCCAGCTTCGGCAGCGATATCCCGGCCTCGGAGGAGTTGATCACATATTCCGCAAGCGCCGTATCGAAAAGCACACCCTTCAGCGTGATGCCGTAGTCGTACAGCATTGCGGAAGTCTGCTTGGCATCGTGCAGCAGCTTGGGGCAGGCGGCATCCTCCAGCAGCGGTTTCATGACGCCGAGAATGATACCGAACGAGAATTCGGTGTTAAGCAGCGAATGCTCGGTTATCACCTGATACTCGCGGCTGTCGGAAAACGCGATCGTCAGGCTGTCTCCAAAATGTATGGCTACATGCTCTTTAACTTTGGCATCGTCCAGCAATCGTTGTAGCGCATCCCGTGACGTTACCGGTACCACGTCGATTTCTTTTTTGACCGTCTCCTTCGGGGCGATGCGCTTGAGCAGCGAATAAAACTCCAGCTCGCTGAAAACTTCTTGAACTTTTTCGCCTGTAAAGCCTACAAAGAACAGTTCTTCTATCGATACGTCCAGCGGCACCGACGGGTCTATCCTGGCAAGCGACTGGCTTAAATAAGCAAGCTCCCTGTTTTCCGCCAGTTTTTCCTTCAGCTTACCCTTTATCTCGTCCAAATGGTCATATACCCCATCCATGCTGCCGTAGGTGTGCAGCAGCGACAGCGCCGTCTTTTCCCCCACTCCAGGCACGCCGGGGATATTGTCCGACGCGTCGCCCATAAAACCTTTGAGGTCCACAATCTGAGCGGGCAGCAGCTTGTAGGTATCGTACAGCTTCTGCGTGTCGAAAAATTCGATTTCGCTGACGCCCTTGCGCGTCAGCATCACCCGGCACGAGTCGGACACCAGCTGAAGCGCGTCCTTGTCTCCCGTCAGCAGCAAAGTATCCATGCCGTTTTTGGCCGCCACGCCGGCCAAATGGCCCAGTATGTCGTCCGCCTCATAGCCATCCTGTTCCAGAACGGCGATGTTGAGGTTATGAAGCGCGGCTTTCAGCGTATCGAACTGCGGAATGAGCTCGGGGGGAGTCGGTTTGCGCTTGCCCTTATATTCGTCGAAAATATCGTGCCGGAAGGTCTTCCCTTTTTTATCGAACGCGATGGCGAGATGATCGGGCTGGTGTACTGATATCGCGTTTATCAGCATCGAAAAGAAACCAAAGACGGCATTGGTGTAGGTGCCATCCTTTCGGGTGAGCAGCGGTAATGCATAAAAAGCCCGATGCATCAGGCTGTTTCCGTCAACGGCCATCAGTGTTTTTTTCATATCGGCTCCTGCTGGAAAATCCATAATACAAAGTATAGTTTATTGTGACCGCTTATGCAACCTCTTAGCCGGGACCGCAGGATAAAAAAAGAGTCGCGATTCGCATCACGACCAATGTAAAGGGGGTCTTAATATATTTTGTGAGGTCACTTATAATTATTACCAGAATCCAGAGGATTATTCAAGAGTTAATCATCTTTTTTTGGGAAAAACTCTGCCAAAGAAACCGTGGATTCCTGAACCGGAGGAATTTCATAGTGGAAATCTTCCTCTTGATCAAAATTGGCCTTCTTTGCAGGACGCTCTTCCACCGGCATCAGTGCACGGCGCGACAGGCTGATCTTGCGCTTGTCGGCATTGACTTCAAGCACCTTGGCTTCTATCTCATCGCCGATGCGCAGCTCATCCTCTACCTTGTCCAGCCGACGGTTGGACACCTGCGAGATGTGAATCAGGCCGTCCACTGTGGGTTCAAGCTGCACGAAAGCGCCGAACGGCACAATGCGCACGACCTTACCCCGGACGATATCGCCGGCATGGTACTTCTCGGGCACAAGATCCCACGGCTTGGGCAAGAGCTGCTTGTAGCCCAGCGCGATCCTCTTCTTGGACGGGTCGACGTTGAGTATCACGAGCTCCATCTCCTGGCCTTCCGATACCACGTCGGTCGGATGCTTCACGCGAGCCCACGCCATATCCGAAATGTGCAGCAAGCCGTCCACGCCGCCGACATCCACAAAGGCGCCGAAATCCGTCAGGCGCTTGACAACGCCTTTCACGCGATCGCCCTTTTTTAAGCTCTCCCAAAGCGCTTTTTCCTTCTCTTTTTTCTCTTTAAGCAGCACCGTCTTGTGAGACGCCACCAGGCGCTCCTGTTTCTTGTCGGCATCGATCAGCGTGACTTCAAGCTCCTGGCCCTCAAACTGCTTTAAGTCTTCCACATATTTAAGCGACAACTGGGAAGCAGGAATAAAAGCGTTGTAGCCTTCGATCTTGGTGGTGACGCCGCCTTTCACGGCTTTTTTGACGACACATTTGTAAAGTATGTCTGTGCCGACATTTTGCTGAATCTTAAGCCAGTTCAGTTTCTTCTCGACGCGCTTTCTGGAGAGAAGGATATTGCCTTCGCCGTCGTTGAGGTTGATAACTTCAGCCTCGATCTCGTCACCGATGTTGTAAACATCTTTGGGGTTAATATCGTGCAGCGACAATTCGCTTTTTGGAATTATGCCATCCGATTTATATCCAATATTAACATAAACGTCTTCATCAGTGATCTGAACGATATTGCCCTTGACAATCTGTCCCTTTTTCAGTCGGACAACCTTCTCCAACCCTTCAAGAAACTCGTTTTTTTCGTCAGATTGTTTTGCAGGTGCGTTGTTCTCTACTTGCGCTGTTTCCATATCGTCAGTTGCTGTAGCTTCAGATACGACTTCGTTTGCAGTGTCTACCGTAGCTTCAACCGTTTCCTTCAACGTCGGGTCCAGAGCCACACCCGGTTCCTTATCGACAGGCACCTCTTCAGCAATCTGGGTAACTGCAGAGATGCCCGCCATGTCGCTGGCTGCGGTTTCCTGGCTCGGAATGTCCTCGCCTTCCTCCTGCAGCGCTTTTTCATTTTCCATCATGTAGTCAAAAACCTCCCTAATCATCGTATCCGGCGTTGAAGCACCGGAGACAATGCCTATTATATCACCTAGATGCATTTTTTCAAGTAATAGTTCATTTTTGTGCTCAATATGATAGACATTTTTACAGCTTTTTCGACACAGTTCATAAAGCTTGCGCGTGTTGGAGCTTTGCCGGCCGCCCACAACAATGATAGTATCCACGATTTTTGCGATCTCAGCTGCCTCTTCCTGGCGCTGCTGCGTGGCCGAGCAGATGCTCATGAACGGAATGATACGTTCGACGCGGGATTCCAGCGCGGCAAGAAGCTGCTCCCATTTTTCCTGCGTAATCGTCGTCTGAGCCACCACCACAGCCTCATCCATATGAGGCAGTGCGGCAACCTCTTCCTCGCTGTTCACCACAAACGCGCCGCTGCCCGCCCATCCGATAGTGCCGATCACTTCTGGGTGCCCTTTCTCGCCCACGATGATAACGCGCTGGCCTGCTTCGGCAGCAGCGCGCACGCGCTCATGAATACGTTTCACAAAAGGGCATGTCGCGTCAATATACGCGATACCGCGCGTTTTCAGCGCGTCGTATACCTCGGGCGAGGCGCCGTGGGAACGTATCACCACAGCAGCGCCTTCCGGCACGTCCTCCACGCGCTCGATACAGGCCACGCCGCGTTTCTCCAGCGAACGCACAACGTCGCGATTATGAATGAGCGGGCCCAGCGTTACGATGTTCTCCCCGATATGGGTTTCCACCGCATCCACGGCCCGCTTGACTCCAAAGCAAAAACCAGCATTTTTCGCAAGTATGACCAACTGTAAGCTCCTTAAAAAGTTGTGTTACGCATATCCTTGAGATTGTTTTCAAGGAACCGGGTGGCGGCTTCTACCGTCGCCTGGTCCGTCTTATTGCCCACATAATCGCTCAGCATGATGGGCTCGCCGATGATTACCTTCATCCGGCGGAACAGCTTATACTGCCCCTTGATATACACCGGGATTACCGGCGCGTTGTTTTTCAGAGCGATCATCGCTGTACCCGGCTCGAACAGCCCAATCTCCCCAGTTTTGATGCGAGTGCCTTCAGGGAATATGCCAAACAGATTCTCCGCTTTTAGTATCTTGAACGCATGCCGGATGGCGGCTAAGTCACCTTCTCCGCGCCGCACCGGAAAAGCCTTAACAGCTTTAAAAAACATGCGCGCGATCCTGCTCTTGAACAGCTCTATTTTGCCCATCCAGTAGACCTGCCGCCTAAAAACCACCGCAATGAGAAACGGGTCCCAAAAGCTGGAATGATTGGCAATGACGACCGCCCGTCCCTTATGGCGCGTATTCTTTTTACCGATTATTTTAGGCAAAAACAGCAGATATATGATGGGCTTGCCTATCAATCTTAATATTTGATATAACATGTTCACTCCTGTTTGAGCTTGGACAAGACGAGACTTAAAACCGCATCCGCGTCCAAATAGGTGGCGTCGATAAGTATGGCGTCGTCCGCTTTTTTCAGCGGCGCAAGCGCCCGCGAGGAATCGTTGGCGTCCCTTTGCAGCATCTCGCTTAAAACGTCGTTGTAATCTTTGTGGATGCCTTTGGCCAACAGCTCAGCATGGCGGCGGCGCGCCCGTTCGGCAGGGTCGGCAGTCAGGAAGAATTTATTAGGCGCGTCCGGCAGCACATAGGTGCCGATATCGCGGCCGTCCAGCACGACGTCGTATTGCTTTGCTACCTCGCGCTGCATTTCGACCAGCTTCTTCCTCACGCACGGAAGTGCAGATATATCCGATGCGGCGGTGGACATCTCCGGCGTCCGGATGTACGGCATCACATTGACACCGTTCAGCAGTATCTGCTGCTCGCCGTTCACATACACCGTCTTTAAGTCGATATCCTCAAGCAGCCGCGCAACCGCTTGTTCATCTTTTACGTTGATGCCGGCGGAAACCGCTGTATAGGCTACCGCCCGGTACATGGCTCCGGTATCCAGATAGTGGATATTAAGAGACCGGGCAAGCGCTTTGGCCAGGGTGCTCTTTCCAGCCCCGGCCGGTCCGTCAATCGCAATATTGAGTCTCATATTACCCGATGCCCCAGGCCGATGGCCACTTCGTTAAGGTGTAATAATCCGATGCCAAAAAACATACCCACGACAAGATGCTCGCCATGACGGGCGATGCCGATCTTACCGCCCACGTTAAGGCCGATGGCCTTGGAAGTGATCTGTGAAAGAGATTCTCGCGCCGCGCCGGCCACCGCACCTTCTTCATGATGCGTTTCGCCGATAATACCTTCGCGCTTGGCCGCCACAACGCAGCATTCCACAATGCGCATTACCGACGTCAGGAACTCTCCGCCAAAATCAACGGCAGCCACCTTGATATCCAGCTCGGCATACCGGGCCTTGAGCGCTCTTTCTTCTTCGCGGGAAACCGACAACGCCAGCCGAATTGCCGCCCTGGCTACATCCTTGCTTCCAGGCATATTATTCCTCCGTAAAATTTCGGGCCCGCCGATACACACCTGCCAACTGGGGTGGTTTTCCATGATTTAAACTAATTATATTAGAAAATCATGGCGTGCACAATAAGAATCTCAGCCCGGGCGCAAGCCCCTCTATGATGCCGTGCAATAGATGGATTTGGCAGCGGCCAAACGTTTAGCTTAAGCCGCACTGCTTGTCCGCCTTCCCTGCTTTCCACTCAGCGATAAGCGCAATCTTCTCGGCACGGGTTAGCTTTTTCAGCGTACACTCGCGGCGCATGGCCTCGCTTTTTGATACCAGGCTCTCAGTATATACCAGACGCGCGGGCAGCCGGCTCCGCACATACTTGCTGCCTTTGCCGGCGTTATGCTGCGCAAGCCGTTTGCCAATCTCTTTCGTCCAGCCGGTATACAGGCTGCCGTCCGCACATTCCAGCATATACACCCAGTACATGTCTTATTTATAAATGAAGAGTATGCCGATAGTGCCCGGCCCGCAATGCGTCGATATGGTGGCAGACGCATTGGTGACCATCACGTTCTCAAATCCGAAATCCTTCTCCAGGCGGGCATTGACGTTCTCCGCCTCATCGCTCAGGCAATGCGTCACAAACACCCTTTTCGGGTCCACGTCCGCGGCGCGCTCCATCACCTGTTCATAATATTTGTCCACAAAACGGGAGCCGCGGAACTTCTGCGTGGGCACGATATACCCATCGATCAGTTCCAGTTTGGGCTTGATTTGCAGCCGGCTACCCACGATGGACGCCAGCTTCGAGCAGCGCCCGCCCATGTAGAGATATTTCAGCGTGTCCACCACAAAGCTCGCCTGCACCTTGCCGCGGATGCTTTCCGCATGTCTGGTGATCTCCGTAAGGCTAGCGCCTGCCAGTGCCATATCCGACGCTTCCAGCACCTGCAGGCCCACGCCGGTGGACAGGCTCAATGAATCGACAATCGAAATACGCTCACCTGCCCCGATGTTGTTCGCCGCAGTTACCGCGTTCTGCATTGTGCTGGACAGACGGCTGCTGATGCCCAGAAAGAATATATCATAGTCTTCGTCCAGCAGACGGCGGAAAATCGTCTCAAATTCAAAGGCATTGATCGCCGCAGATTTAGGAAGAACGCCGGTGCTGTCAGCAAAACGGAACAGTTCGCGGCTATCCAAAGTTCCATCGTCCAGATACGATTGCTCTCCCAGAATGACATGCATGGGCACCAGCGTGATTTCGCGCTGCGCCAGCATGTCAAACGGCAGATCACAAGTGCTGTCTGTCACGATTTTTACTTTTCGCATAGTATTGCTCCTGAAAAACTTATAATATATTTAGTAGGCCGAACCATTATGCACAGAATTATACCATCTGTCAGCCGGAATTGTCCATATACAAGCCATAAAGCGAATTTTCCCGTGCTTTTTCGAGCCTCGCTAATGCATCAGTGTTGTTAAAAGCCAGCCGGACATATATTTCGGCACGCCTTGTCCCCTTCCAGACATTGGTGTATAATGAGCACATGAGCGACTACCTGCAGGATTATGAATTTTCCAGCCTGGAGTCCAAATGCATCGCCTCCCGGCAAAATCGGGTGGGGCTGCTTGGCGGCACGTTCAATCCCATCCATTTCGGACATATCAGCATGGCGACTATCGCGCTTTACGAATTTTTGCTGGGCGAAGTTATTTTTTTACCTTTGGGGATGCCGCCGCACAAGCGCGGCGAATTTATTGCGTCTGCGCAGCAAAGGCTTGATATGGTCCGCCTGGCTATCGCCGGTGAGAGCAGATTCTCTTTAAGCACGATTGAGACGAGAAGAAGCGGTTATACTTATACCATAGATACGCTGGAGATGCTTTCGCGTGCCCGCAGGAATACGGATTTTTATTATATTATCGGGGCGGACACGCTGCTGGAGCTGACGACATGGAGGAATTATGAGCGCGTGTTTTTGCTGACGGATTTCATCTGCATTATGCGACCCGGGTTGGATGAAATTAAAGTCAGGCAGTGCGCCGACAGCCTGAATCACAGGTTCGGACACAAGATCCATTTTGCCAGCGAACACGGGCCCAACATATCCTCCACCCAAATCCGGATGATTGCGGCGCAGGGCGGCTCCTTAGCAGGGCTGGTTCCCGACCCGGTGGTCCGGTATATTGAAGAACACGGTATTTATCGCACAGAGGTATAATGACGGACGTACTTACAAATATTGAACAATATCTTCACGAACATCTGGACGACAGCCGGCTCCAGCATTCCAGGAACACCGCTAAGGTCGCCGTGGAATTGGCCAGGAAGTATGGCGCCGACGAACACAAGGCGCTGGTAGCCGGCCTGCTGCACGACGTGGCCAAAGGAGTTTGCCAGAATGGCATGCTGAATGTGGCGGAGCAATACCATGTGGATGCCGACGAGGTGGAAAAAGCGAACCCTGAACTGTTGCACGGCAAGCTGGGTGCAGCCATGGTCAAAACCGACCTTGGCATCAGCGACGACGAAATACTGTCCGCCATACGCTGGCACACCACAGGCCGCGCCAACATGTCCCTGCTTGAAAAGATCATCTACCTCGCCGACCTTATTGAACCGAGCCGGGAGTTTGCAGACATCGACGAGATACGCAAGCTTGCATACCAGGACATCGATGAAGCGATGTTCGTCGCCTTAAAGCAGGTGATGGATTTTGTTATGGGCAGGGGTTTTACGCTGCACCCAAGCAGCGTGGAAGCTTATCAATATATCCAGAATACAAGGAGGAACAGAAAAGCTTGAATATTGGTTTTGACGATGACGTGATGAGCGCGGCCAAACAGCTATTCGCAAAGAAAGCGGAGGACGTGTATGTCATCAATGTATCGCATCTGACCATTGTGGCTGATTACTTCATATTGGCCAGCGGCAGGTCGGATGTGCACGTCAAATCGCTCTGCGACGAGATCAGCAAGTATATGCATGATAAGGGGTACAGGCTGCTTCGCATGGAAGGGTATCGCGAAGGCCGCTGGATCGTGATCGACTACGGTGATATACTGGTTCATATCTTCCACAAGTGCGAACGAGAGTTTTACGGCCTGGAGCGGCTGTGGGTTGACGGAAACAACTACCGTATGATCACGGATGCCGATATGGAAGCCGGCGCAGCCCAGTAATCGAACCGGCAGCCGGCAGAACATAACGCTTTCGTAAAATATAAAGGGGTGCTTATGAGCCGCACCCCATGATGTCAATAAAACATATATACCTGATATAAGGCAGGTATTTTTCTAATTAATTTTATGGCGCTGGTTTTCAAGCAGTATGCCGCAGTCCTTTCCTGCAGCCGCTGGATATTGCTTTTTTTATATTTCCCGGTCAAAACACGCACCGGCCGCAGATAAACGTCTTTTTCCAATAACTTGAGCTAAAAATGTTTTTGGCTATTCGGATTCCCCCAAAGCTGGAGGAAGCGTCAATCATATTCCCGTCGCCCATATAGATGCCCACATGGCCCTTGAAGCATATGATATCCCCCTTCTTAAGGTCGGACATGCTGGTGACTTCGGGCAGGTTGCTTTTAGCCCATCCGGCGGACGTCATATATTTAATCTTGTACCCCACCTGGTTCAGGCAGTAATATACGAACCCGGAGCAATCGAAACCCTCGGGGCTTTTGCCGCCGCGGACGTATTTTGTGCCCAGAAAGTTTTTGGCGTATTCCACCAGCGCATCGGCTGAGGCCGTATCCGGAGGAGGAGGCGGCAGCTTTTCTTCCGCCTTGGTGTCGGGTTTGTTGTCGTTCTGGTCCGTTTTGGCGTCAGTGCTGCTATTCGTCCTAGAGCCGGTCTTGCTGTCCTTATTATCAGTAGTTTTGGCAGCCTTTTTGGTGCTGTCCGAAACGGTTTTGGCGGGCTTGGCGTCGTTCGAATAGAGCGCTTCCAGCGTCTGGCTGCCCACACAGCCGTCGACGGCCAGCCCGTTGCGCTGCTGGAAGCTTTTCACCGCTGCTTCGGTGTCCGTACCGAAATAGCCGGTGCTGCCGCTCTTGAGGTATTTCAGCTCGATAAGCTGCTCCTGTATGCTCTTCACATCAGTGCCGCGGTCTCCCAGCTTCACGGTGTACGGCTGAGCCTCGTCAGAAAACAGGGCCGCCATCGTCTTCTCGCCCAGCAGGCCGTCCACCTGCAGCGCATGTTTTCGCTGGAACAGCTGCAGGGCATACTCAGTGCCGTACCCGTAATACGTGGTGGGCTCGTCCTTCTCCATGTAACCCAGCTCCATCAGGCGCAGCTGAACCTCAGCGATGCGCGGGTCTTCACCGCCCGGCATGAGTACCTGTGGCTCGGGCGCTGTGGTGGGAACGGGCGATTCCTCAGGCGTTTCGGTCGGCGTATCGTCTGCTGGTGAATTGAGCACAGGCTCCGCGCCGGCTTCCGGAACCGGAGACGGGCTGGGTGAAGCTGACGGCAAAGCTTCAGCAGAAGGGGCGCGCATGGATAAAATGGCTGTGCCCTGCTGAGCAGGAAGCAAAGCCGCGCGCAGATGAGCCTGCGCCTGAACTGTTGAAAAAGGCAGCGCCAGCACAAGCATGACCGCTAAAACGATGGCAGCCGCGCCTGCAGCGATGACGGCTGTTCTGTTTTTCCATACGGGATTCTTATGTCGGGCTGCGCGGCTTTCACTGGCCAGCTTCACATCGCAACGGCTTCGCTTTCCCGGCCGCGCGCTTGTTAATGCGGTATGCAGGCGTTTGCCCGGCCTTTCTCTTTTCATCAGGCCATGCAGGCCTTTGATCACAGACTGCAATACCGCTTTACAATATCTCTTCATCAGTACCCCTTTAAAATTCGTAATACATACGTAACATTTTTGTAACTTTTATTATACACTGATGAGAGGATAATGCAAGTCTTTTATGATTTCATTAATGTTCCAGCCGGTATTTCTCCATCAACTGCTTGAATATCTCTGCAGATGTGGGCGGCGTGTAGGTGATGGCGTTGGCTCCGGCCTCTATCGTGCTGCGAATGGATTCCGGCGTAGGCCCTCCCGTCGCGATGATGGGTACCTCCGGATAGCGTTTGCGGATGCTGCGGATAATATCCGGCGTTTTGGAAGCGCCCGAAACGTTAAGTATGTTAGCGCCCGCCTTCAGCCGCGCTTCGATGTCCGTTCCCTCGGATACCATCGTTACCACGATGGGGATATCGATGCGATCCCGCACCATGCGGATAACCTCGTTGGTCGTGGGCGCGTTGACCACCACGCCGATTGCGCCCTGGTTCTCCGCATCCATCGCGAGGCTGACCACGCGCTTGCCCGTGGTGGTACCTCCTCCCACCCCGCAGAATACAGGGATATCCGAAACGGTGATAATTGCATGGGTAATAGCAGGCTGCGGCGTAAACGGGTATACGGCGATCACCGCGTTGGCATTGCAATTTTTGATAAGCGCTACATCAGTGGTGAATATGAGCGATTTGATCAGCTTGCCGAATATGCGGATGCCGCTGACCTCATTAATGATTTCCGGCAAGCGCACCATGTGCTTGCGAAGGTTTCCATGGATCTCCGGTACAAAAACGCTCATGGCCAATCCTCCTGAAATAATAGGATAGAGCCCCAATCATAGGGATTGATGATATTCTACCAGCAAAATGGTTCTTCAAAAAGGATGCAACACTGGATATTCTTTAGACGATTCTTCAGGGAAAGAAGTTCCTGCGCGCAGCCGGAATCATCATGCAAACGGTTGAGATGCGGCGTGATGAACCGTGGTTCTACTCATACCGGTCAGGCGATGCCCCGGAAGATACGATATCAAACAGCGCCTCAAGCTCAGCCCGAAAAACGCCGTCGGATTGGCTCTCCTTCTGCGTCAGAGTCTCCAGTACATCGAAGCGGAAGCTTTGTCCGCCCAGCTTGGCCCAGTCGTCCTGCATCTGCGCAAATTTAAAGCGGTTCCGGCTGCCCTTAAGGTCCGTCGTGATGCTGAGAATTCTTTTACCGGTTACGATATTGGTGATTGCATAGACACCGCCCACCGAAGGTTGAGCTTATAGCTTTGCAGAAGCTGCTTTTTTCTTTGTTTATCCATCAATACCCCAGATCCTTCAGCACGCGTGACAATACGGCAAGCCGCTCACCGATCAGTTCGTCGTTTTTTGACAAAACGTCCGCGAACAGACGAATATCCTCATCGATCATGGGGTTGTCCGTACACACGGCTATTGTCATCGCGTCGCCCTGCAGGCCCACCCGGTCCAGCACCGGCTGAGCCGGGTCATATAGCTTTTCGTAGCGGTACGCCTCGCGGAAATGCTTCAGCGCCCGGCAGACAAATATCGCCAAATCCAACACGCGGTGCAGCGGCAGCTCTTCCGACTGCCGGGACCATTTTTCTCCGGTATGACGCCATACCTTGGCGGAAACATCCAGCTTCCCGCGGTCGTTCCATTGCGCCAGCCCCACCGAGAGCCCCTTGGCGTCGGATTCATATGCAATCCGCCCGTCCACATTCGCGTAATCTTCGGCCACGATGACCGGTTTGTGTTTCAATGTTGTTGGAATCTTCATCCTTCACTCCATTAGTTGTTTATTAATTTACTTATATCATAATATCAGCCCGGCGTCAAGGCCTACGGTTGTCTGAGAGGTTTTACTGTGGTAAGATAAAAAAGGCTGACGTAACGGTCCTTGTTTCTTATATCTTATTTTCTGCAGGGGGTTTGTATTGAGTGCGCTGACACAAAAACTCAAGGAAGTATGCCTCACTGTTTTACCCATTGTGATCATCGTGCTGATACTGCATTTTTTTGTCACGCCCGTTGATTCGATGGAGCTTTACCGTTTCCTTATCGGAGCGGCGCTGATCATCATAGGCATGTCCATTTTTCTGCTGGGCGTCGATCTGTGCATTACGCCACTGGGCAACCATTTCGGGCACGCGCTGACAAAGTCCAACAAATTGTGGGTTATCGTTGCGGGCGGTCTGCTGCTGGGTTTTCTGGTGTCAGTGGCGGAGCCGGACCTTCATATACTGGCCGTGCAGGTGGAAGAAGTGACTTCGGGACTAATTCCCCGGCTGACGCTTGTAGTCGTGGTTTCCCTCGGCATTGCGGCGCTGCTGGTCGTCGGTCTGGTGCGCATTTTATACAGCATACCGCTGTACTGGGTATTGACCGGGCTGTATCTGATAATCGGCATACTCTCTCTGCTGACCTCGCAGGGGTTCTTGGCCATTTCGTTCGACGCTTCCGGCGCCACCACCGGCGCACTCACCGTTCCGTTTATTCTTGCGCTGTCGTACAGCATCTCCATGATGAAAAAGGATAGCAAGGGCTCCGAGAAAGACAGTTTCGGCCTGGTGGGCGTTGCGTCCACCGGAGCCATACTCGCAGTGATGGTGATGAGCCTGGTATCCGGCTCCGGCGAGCTGAGCGGCCAATTAACCGATGAGGCGGCAGCTAACACGCATCTTCTGGCTCCTTTTGCAACCGCTTTCCCCCGTATTGCGGGAGAAAGCGCGCAGGCTTTAAGCCCGCTGCTCGTGATATTCCTGAGCTTTCAGATTTTCTCTTTTCGCCTGAAAAGGCGGCCCTTTATGAGAATCATCAAAGGCTTCATCTACGCTTTTCTGGGGCTTACGCTGTTTATGCTGGGCGTTAACGCCGGCTTTATGGAGTTAGGTGTATCCCTGGGTCACGCGGTTGCCGCAATCGGCTCCCCCGCGCTGCTGCTGTTTGTCGCGTTCGCGCTCGGAACGGTCACGATATTGGCGGAACCGGCAGTGCACGTGCTGACGCACCAGATCGAAGAAGTGACCAGCGGTTCCGTCAGGCGGGGCTTCGTGCTGATCGCTTTAGCTGTGGGCGTAGGCCTGTCGCTGGTGCTCACCATCGTCCGGATCATCGTACCTGAAGTGCAGCTATGGCATATACTGCTGCCGGGGTATATTATAGCTGTCGCGCTGATGTACTTTGGCCCCAAGCTCTTTGTCGGCATCGCGTTCGACTCGGGCGGCGTAGCCTCCGGGCCCATGACAGCGACGTTTATATTAGCGTTTACCCGGGGAGCGGCCAGTGCGACGGCCAGCGCCGACGTGCTGATCGACGGATTCGGCACCATTGCGCTGGTGGCGCTGACGCCGCTCATTACATTACAGATATTAGGCCTGATTTATCGGCGTAAAACAACCAAAGGAGACCTAATCAAATGAACACCTCAGGGTATTCGGCGCTCGTTGTGATCACTCCCGGTCATGCAAGCCGGGTCATCCATGCCGCAAAAAAACATGGGATCCGCGGAGCCACGGTCACATTGGGCAGGGGTACAGCCCACAGCCGTCTGCTCAACTTTTTGGAGCTTGGCGATACCCAAAGAGAGATCGTCATCATGGTAACCGGCACGCTGACGGCCACAATGGCAATGAAAGCGCTGTGCGATGAGCTCAGGCTCGAGAAAAAAGGCCATGGCATCGCTATCATCATTCCGCTGGATAACGTGTTCGGACTCAGCTATATGCCCAGCGGCGAACCAATTGCACAGGAGGAAGAAAGCTTTATGCACAAGGCGATATTTACCATAGTGGAAAGAGGCCAGGCCGAAGCGGTGATGGAAGCGGCCACCGCAGCGGGCGCGCGCGGCGGCACCATCATCAACGCCCGCGGTTCCGGAATCCACGAAACGAGCAAGCTGTTCGCTATGGAAATCGAGCCGGAAAAAGAAATCGTGATGATCATCGCGGAAAAGGCTCAAGCGGATGCCATCACCAGCGCCATTCGGGAATCGATGCGCATCGACGAACCGGGACGCGGCATCATATTCACCGCTCCGGTCAGCCATGCGTGCGGGCTGTATTAACCGGTCCGCGCAGGCAGGCCGGCGTCGCGCAGCGTCCGGCTAAGCAGCAGGAATATGCTCTGCACAAGCATCAGTGCGCCGGTGACAAGCAGCAGCCATTCGATGGCAATGGAGTCGGATACCGGGCCGAACAACAGCATGCCGATCGGCATCACGGAGCTGGAAATCATTCCGTATACGCCGAATACGCGACCCATCATATCCTCCTCCACTTTTTCCTGCAGCATTACCATGGCCGGCGTGCTGAACACCGGTATCGCCAGGCCGGTCAGCGCCATGAATAACAGATACAGCCAGAAAACGGGTACCACGCCCAGCGCAACTGTGCAAATGCTGATGGCAAAGGCTGCCGCAGTCATGGTATAAGCCCGGTTTTTAAAACCGCCCCATGCGGCGATCAGCACGCCGCCCAGCACCATTCCCCCGGAAAAGGCAATCTCAATCGCCGTGAGCCGCCATACCTGATCACCAAAACTGCGCGCAACCTGCAGTGGCGTCAGAAACGCGGCCGGCGACACCAGAAAGAAAAACACCGCGGCATATATGAAAAACAGCAGGACAAAACGGTGCTGCCGTATATACCCAAGTCCTGTCCTAAAATCCTCGAAATATCCCGTTTCCTGCTTTTGCAGCGCTTTATGATGCGGCGGCACGTGCACGAAAAGAAGCATCACTGCAATCGCCAAAGCCGCTGTCACTACATCGATGAAGAATATCACTTCAATGGCCGCAAAAGACATAAGTACGCCGCTGACCATCGGCGATACCAGCGTGATAGCGGACTGCAGGCTGTTATTTATTCCGTTGACGCGCGTCAGCTTCTCCTCCGGCACGATCTGCGGTAAAAATGCGCTCACCGCCGGCGTCTGTATGCCGGTGCCCAGCGCCCGCACGGCGGACACGGCAAACAGCAGCCAGATGTCCCGGTATCCCAGCATGAATATCGCAGCCAGGGCTAATGTGGCAACAGCAATGCCTGCATCGGCTATCACTATGAGATGCTTCCGGTTGTATCTATCGGCCCAAACCCCGGCGAACGGAGACAGAAAAAACGTAGGCAGTATGCCGCAGATGATAGATACCATCATCATCACGCCAGACTGCGTATTCAGCGTAATATACCACATGATGGCATACTGCACCAGCGACGAGCCAAAAAGGGATATCGACTGGCTGAACAGGAATCGCGTGGTGTTCTTTTTCCAGTCTGTCTTCATCAGTGTTCCCCGTTTCTTAGTTTGTGCGCGCGCGTATTGCAAATTTATCATTTTTGAGCTTTGCCCGTCAAGACAGAGCCTCGCGCACGCAATAAAAAAAGCACATCGGCGGGATGCGCTTCAGTTTGGCGAAAAACCAGCGTTTTTTCGCCAGATTACCGATTATATGCAGTTCCACGCACCTCGAAACTGCATATAATCGCAAGCTGTGGGCTGCGCGGGCAGAGCCCGTCTTGCCCACGAAATACATATATTTTACTTTTGCCTATTTATTCCTGAGCAAATCACGGATCTCGGCCAGAAGCAGCTCTTCTCTGGACGGTTCGGGCTCTTTCGGCTCTTCGACAGGCGTTTCTTTTTTCCTCCGGAGCCTGTTGATCAGCTTGATGATCAGGAAGATGCACAGCGCGATAATGAAGAAATCAACGATGCTCTGTATAAACGCGCCGTAGGCGATCGTCGCCTCCCCCACACTGACGCTGAGCTGCGAGAAGTCAAGCCCGCCGATGATAATTCCAATGATCGGCATGATGATGTCGTCCACCAGCGACGAGACAATCTTGCCGAAAGTGCCGCCGATGATAACGCCGACAGCCAGATCGATCACATTACCCCGAGAAATAAATTCTTTAAACTCCTTAATCACAGTACATCACGATCCTTTATTAATTATTTACAAGGATATAACATCGAATAAGGTATGAGTTCTAACGCCATCTTGCCATATAATTATGGCAGACAAAACGAACAATTTTCTACGCTTTCAGGAGGTCTATCTGTTCTGCAGTTTGTATATGATCTTAAATCCGCGTAATTCTATTGATTTCTCGATATCCTCGGTATTATATGACTGAGTAGCCACCACGACGGCGCATTTGCCGGAGCTGCCTCTGTACACAGCAACATGCGTGATATTGGCGCCGTATTCCGCAAATATGCCTGCGAGATTGGCCATAACCCCTGGCATATCGTCGGCCTCGATGGTCAGCCGCGTACCAAGTTCCTTAAACCCGAGCAGCTCGATGAATGCATCAAAAATATCGCTTTCAGTGATAATTCCTACCAATTTGCCGTTCTCTAGGACAGGCAGAAAGCCGACTTCATTGCTGCGCATCAGAATCGCCGCTTCTTCGAGCAGCGCATCCGGGTCTATGGTGACGGGGTTTTTCTTCATGACGGTTTTGATTTTCGTTCGCGCCAGCAGGTAAGTCAGCTCGCCAACGCTGAAAGTGGTGGCCTTGGAGGGTGACGCCTGAGCGATGTCTTCACGGGAGACCACACCCACCAACACGCCGTTTTTGACAACGGGCAATCGTTTGACATTGTACTTGCTCATAATCTCATGAGCGTCAGGAATTGTGCTGTCAGGAGAGATAGTAAAGGGATTCGTGGTCATTTTAGTTCTTACAAACATCTCTTTAACCTCCCAAATACGCTTTTTTTATCTCCTCGCTGTTCATCAGCTCGGCTCCCGTGCCCGAAAGAACGATGGAACCTGTCTCCAGAACATAGGCGCGATGCGCGATCTGCAGAGCCATGCGCGCGTTCTGCTCAACCAAAAGTATCGTGGTGCCGGTTTCGTTGATGGTCTTGATGATATTGAATATCTCCATCACCAATAGCGGCGACAGCCCCATGGAAGGTTCGTCAAGAAGCAGTATTTTGGGGCGGCTCATCAGGGCGCGGCCCAGCGCAAGCATCTGCTGCTCGCCGCCGGACAGCGTACCCGCGGCCTGCCTGCGCCTGTCCGCCAAACGCGGGAACAAACTGTATACGCGCTCCAAATCCTGGGCAATTCCAGCCTTGTCTTTCCGTAGAAAAGCGCCCAGCTCCAGATTTTCAAGCACAGTCAGCGTGGAGAACACGCGGCGCCCTTCCGGCGACTGGGAGATACCCCTTTGCACGCGGTCTCGCGCCGATGTATCGGTGATATCCTGGCCGTCCAGCAATATCTGGCCGCTGGTGGGCTTCTTGATTCCCGAGATGGTATGCAGCATGGTGGTTTTGCCCGCGCCGTTGGCACCGATCAGGGTAACGATCTCCCCGTCGTTAACGGTAAAGGGAACGCCTTTTAAAGCTTCAATCACGCCGTAATGAACATGTATATCCTTAATTTCAAGCATTGTCGATATCCTCTCCCAGGTAAGCCTTGATCACGCGCGGGTCGGCCTTGATTTCATCGGGCGTTCCATGCGCAATCAGCTTGCCGTAATCCATCATGTAGATGCGCTCGCAGATAGTCATGACCACCGACATATCGTGCTCAATAAGCAGTATCGTAATCCCGAACTGTTCCCGAAGCTGCGCGATGGTAGACGTCAGCTGCGCAGTCTCCGCTGGGTTCATGCCGGCAGCCGGCTCGTCCAAAAGCAGCAGCTGCGGCTTGGTGGCAAGGGCCCGGACGATTTCGAGACGACGCTGTTCGCCGTATGGCAGATTGGCCGCCATTTCATCCTGCTTTGAAGCGAGATTAAATATATCCAGAAGCGCGAGGCTTTCCTCCCGAACCCGCTTTTCCTCCCGGATATATGAAGGCAGGTGCAGGAAACCGGAAAGCAGACCGTAATGAACATTCTGGTGTATGGCGATGCGCACGTTGTCCAGCACCGAGAGGTTCTTAAAGAGCCGGATGTTCTGGAAGGTGCGCGCAAGCCCCGCTTTGCTGATCTTGTCAGGGCGCAGCCCTCCTATCTGCCGCGGCTTGCCATCGCAGTCCAGAACAATTTTTCCAGATGTCGGCGGGTATATGCCCGTCAGCAGGTTAAAAACGGTGGTCTTACCGGCGCCGTTCGGGCCAATCAGACCGACAAGCTCTCCCCGGTTAATCTCGATATCTACATCGGAGACGGCTGTGAGGCCGCCAAAGGTTTTCGTCAGTTTGGTGACGCTCAGTAATGCCATAACTCACACCCTCTCCTTTTTCTTATTCAGTAAAAGGCCTTTGGAGAACTTCTTAAACAAATCCATGCTGATTTCTTTCGAGCCCATCAGCCCCTGAGGCCGGAAAATCATGATGATGATGAGCAGCAGCGCATAGAGCACCATGCGGATATCCGCAAAAGACTGGAGCAATGTCGATATGACAGCCAAGACGACCGCAGCTAATATCGAACCGGATATACTGCCCAGCCCGCCTAATACCACAATGATTAGAATGTCGATGGATTTCAAAAACCCGAAATAGTCAGGCTTTATGACGTAGAAGTATGACGCATAGAGCGCGCCCGCCATACCTGCAAAACACGAGCCCACAATAAACGCGGTCACTTTATAGCGCGTTGTCGCCACGCCCATGGTTTCCGATGCAATCTCGTCCTCGCGGATGGATATGCATGCGCGCCCATGAGTGGATTTTAAGAAGTTGCTTATCAGCAGCACTGTCCCAGCAGTAAAGAAGAATATCCAGGGCCAGTTCACAAATTGCGGTATGTTGCTAAGCCCCGCGGCGCCATTGGTGATTTCAAGATTGACGAATATGATGCGGATGATCTCGGAGAAGCCCAGAGTGGCGATAGCCAGGTAGTCGCCGCGCAGCCGCAGCGTGGGCAGCCCAACGACCATGCCGACGATGCCTGAAAGTATAATCGCCGCCAGAATGCCGAGCAAAAACCCCAATATGGTCGGCATCTGCATGGTGATCAGGGCGCAGGCATAAGCGCCGATAGACATAAATCCCGCGTGCCCCAGAGAAAACTGGCCTGTGAATCCTGTGATAAGGTTCAGGCTGACCGCGAGGATGATATTGATGCATATCGTCATGAGCGTTACCTGAAGGTAAGCACTGAGGATATCAGTCCATATCAGCACCTGTACCACAATGAATATGGCAATCAGTATAATCAGCTTCCGAACAGCCGGATGGTTAGTAAAGAACTTGCCTGTCTTTGCTGCCATATCCATCACACCTTCTCTCTTTCAGCCCGGCCCATCAGGCCCGTCGGTTTAATAATCAAGATGAGGATAAGTATTGCAAACACCACAGCGTCCTTATACAAAGAGTTCACATAACCGGACACCATAACCTCCACCAGACCTATGAAATAGCCCCCGATCATCGCGCCGGGTATGCTGCCGATACCGCCGAATACCGCGGCGACAAACGCCTTAATGCCAGGAAGATAGCCCATAAGAGGCCTGATTGATTTATAAAGCATGCCGACCATGACGCCTGCCGCGCCCGCAAAAGCCGAACCCAGCATAAACGTAAAGGAAATAGTTGCGTCTACGTTTATGCCCATCAAGCGCGCCGCATCCGCGTCCAGGGAGACCGCACGCATCGCCTTGCCCATCTTGGTCTTTTTGACGATGAATTGGAGCAGGATCATCAGAAGCACGGAAACCCCAACAATAACAATCTGCATCATCGAAATTGCGATATTGTCCAGATTGATCTTAGTAGCAAAAAATCCGCTCATTTCGGGATAAGATTGAACTCCGGCACCCACCAGGGCAACCATGCCATATTCCAGGAACAGTGAAACGCCGATTGCCGTGATCAGCACAGCAATACGCGGAGAGTTCCGTAGCGGTTTGTAGGCGATTTTCTCTATGGCAACGCCCAAAGCCGTACAGATTGCCATCGCAATGAGCAGCGACGGTACAAAACCGAGATTCAATAAAGTCAGGCAGTAAAAGCCGACATAAGCCCCGATCATGTAAATATCACAATGGGCAAAATTGATGAGCTTGATGATACCGTACACCATGGTATACCCCAGCGCAATCAATGCGTAGGTGCTGCCCAGCGATAGCCCGTTGATGAGCTGCTGCAGAAACTGTTCCAAGTGTTTCCCCTCTTTCGTTCTCCGACCAAAAATACGTCATTCAAAGCAGGTTGGTCGCTTTTTTAAATCATAACATAAAATCAGCCAGCCCGTGTACACTAATTATTCATAAAATGGACACTTGTATTTCCATATGCTGTATTTATACGAGCCAGTAAAACATAAAGTGAGGGCCATTGCTAGCCCTCACTCCATTGTGAAGCCGTGTTAAACGCCAGCGCGTACGCTGCTGACCTGTTTGCCACCCTGCATCTCGATAACGACGAGAGCCTTGATCGCGTTGTGGTCTTCGCCGACGCTGAACGTACCGGTGACGCCTTCGAAGTCTTTCGTTGCCTTAAGGGCATCCTTAACAGCTTCTCCCGTGAGCTGAGACGCGCGGCTAATACCGTCGCAGGTGAACTTGCCAAGGTCATAACCAAGCGCGTTGAATGCGTTAGGCTCCACACCGTATTCATCTTTGAACTCCTTAATGAAATCCTGGACGATCGGGCTTTCATCCAAAGACGAATAGTGGTTAGAGAAGTAGATGTCGTTTGCCGCGTCTGCGCCCGCCAGTTCAGCCAGCTTCGGGGAATCAAAGCCGTCAGCGCCGAGCACCGGTACGGTAATGCCAAGCGCGCGGGCCTGCTTAACGATCAGACCGGCTTCCTCATAGTAACCGGGGACAAAGAGCACGTCAAAGTCCATGTCCTTCATCTTGGTCAGAACCGCGTTAAAGTCGGTATCGCCCGCAACATATGCTTCCTGAGACACAATCGTGCCGCCGCCCTCAGTAAAGGCAGCCGTAAAACTTTCGGCCAGGCCCTTGCTGTAGTCGTTGGAGCTGTCCATCAGGATAACCGCTTTGGTCTTGGAGAGGTTCTTTAAAGCGAAGTTTGCCATCGCGGTACCCTGATAAGAGTCATTGAAGCAAATACGGAATGCGTATTCCTTTACACCCGAAGCGTCAAATGTCACGTCGTCAGCTGTTGCCGATCCGGAAATGACGGGAACCTTGTTCTGGATGGCAACAGGGATCTCGGCCTTAAACGCGCCGGATGTTGCCGGGCCCATAATCGCCAGAACCTTGTCGCTGGTCATCAGCTTGGTCGCCAGCGTGGTGGCTTCCGCCGCATCCGATTTGTTGTCGTATTTGATAACATCAACCTTCTTGCCGTCAATGCCGCCGGCCTCGTTGATCTGCTTGATTGCAAGTTCGATACCCTTTACGGAATCCTGGCCATAGGTCGCCACAGCGCCAGAAAGCTCCATATTGATGCCAATTTTAATCGTATCAGCAGTTTTTTGCCCGCCACAGGCAGTAAATAATGACACCACCATCAGAATTGCAAAAATAGTGACAATTATTCTCCTCATCAATCTTTCCCTCCCTCATTTTAATGGGCTAAATTAATGCTATAATAATATTCGCAAATAGAATTGATGTCAAGGATAAAAAGCCTGTTGCTGCAATATGCCTATGTTAAATATTCACCACGACAAAAACACCATGCCGCGGGTGTCCATAGCTCACTTGAAGCAGGCGAGAAAACCTTCTGTAAGACCCTGAACGATTTTTTTCTGGTAGGTTTCAGTGACGAGCTGGGAATCTTCAGTTTTATTGGTCATATGCCCCATTTCAAACGTGCAGACTGGCACTTCCGACCAGCCAAATCCGGTCTGGTCGGACCGAAACTTAATGCCAAGGCTTTTGGCTCCGGTGGAACTCTGCGCAGCCTGCAAAAGAGTTCCTGCCAGTGCGACGCTTCGTTCCTGCACGCCCGGGTCGTCTGCTGCCAAACTGCCCACAGCGGGCACCAGCATGAACATGCCGCGGGCTTCCGGATTGTCGTTGCCGTTGGCATGAATGCGCAGCCAGCAATCGACATTCGCTCTGTTCATCATCATGGCGCGTTCCGCGTTGGATATATCGACGTCGTGCGTTTCACGGGTCATCACAACCTGAGCGCCCAGCGATTCCAGCGCCTTTTTGAGCTTCAGGCTTACCTGCAGGTTAACGACGTACTCGGGCACGCCCGTATAACGCCCCGCAGTGCCGGAGGATACCTTTTTCTTCATTTGGCTGCCGCCCGGCCTATCGGGCTCGAGATCGCTGTTGCCCGTGCGCTGATGGCCCGGGTCCAGCCCGATAACCACTCCTTTCAGCGGCTGTTCAGCCTGACTGATGCACGTCATGGCCTCATCGTACAGGGATTTCAGCGCATCAATCGTTGCTTTATCGGCTACGCCGTTTGCGTCCAGACTCGCATACAGCTGAAAGTTCCGGACCGCTTTTTCCAGCTGCGAGCCAAAGATGCCGTCAATATCGCCCGGGTCAAAGCCCAGCCCCGCCAGCATGCTTTGCAGCAGCATAATATCCTCCGCCCTGTCGCCGGCCTTGTCGACCGGTTGGTATGGCGTAGGCGAAAGGCTTGGAAGCGGCTGCACAGGTGCAGCAGATAATACGGCGCCGGATACTTCCGCACCCGGCGCTATGTTTTCCCTCCCGCAGGCACAAAAAGAAGCCAGAACAAGCATCAGCCCCGCCAGCAGCATTAAACCACGCTGGACACGCTGGCAAAATTTTATATGCCCATGTGTATTTAGGCTGGTATTCAGTCGAGCACCACCAGCTTTGCTTTTACGCGGTCCATTGCATTGAGCGCC
>JBMNOT010000107.1:0-7151 GCA_050943225.1 Christensenellales bacterium
CCCAACACGTTTCTTCGCTGCCATAGCTCTTTTCCGCCTTTTCCGTTACTATGGCAACATTCTACACCCGGTATTGGCCTATTTTACGGACTTGTCATTGATGATTCATCCTAATAGCCATAAATTAGTATAATGTTAACAAATAGCAAAATAAAGGTGTATTATATGCTTAAATGGTTTGATAGTGACGATTTTATTACAGACATACCCCAAAAATATAAAGCTACATATGAACTCTGTATTTCCAGAATGTCTGCTGAAGAGCGCGATGCGATAGATGCTGAGCTGACAAGATTAATAGAAAATAGTATAGCTGAAGGTTCAAATATTGTAACTTCCAGCTGGATACCAGGCAGAAGGTGGCAAAACACTGTATATATGCCGATATATGAGAAAGCAGCACGAGGGAATGAGGAATTAGCCGCAAAGATATTTGGTCTAATCCTATATGAGCTAATCATTAACAGGCCTGAAAGTTGGTATTGTGGACGATTTGAGAAAGATGGTATCCCTATTAAAGGTATTACATACTTTATAAAAAATTAAAAATTAATATGGTTTATAAATCAAAGACATTATAACGTATAAATAAAAAGAGCCTTTCGTAAATTCGGAAGGCTTTTATTTTGCTTGCGGGCACGCTCACGTCCTGAACATGTACCCGTACCCCCAGACGGTTTCGATGAAGTGGTGATACGGGCGGATGCTCTCGCGCAGCGATTTGATGTGCGTGTCCACGGTGCGGTCGGTGCCGAAAAAATCCTCGCCCCACACTGCAGACAAAATAACCTCGCGGGAGAGCGCCCGGTTGGGGTTCTGTGCGAGGTATAAAAGCAGGCTGTATTCGCGGGGGGTTAAGGATACCGGCTCGCCGTCCTTATACACCACGCGCGAGGCGGTATCGATACACAGCCCGTCGAATATGATGCGCCGCGGCGTATACGCGGCGTTGCCGGCGATGCGGCGCAGTATCACGCGCAGCCGCGCCATCAGTTCCTTGTAGGAAAACGGCTTGTAGACAAAATCGTCGATGCCGATGTCGTAGAATGACAGCGTTTCTTCCTCGTCGATGCGGCCGGATATCATCACGATGGGCAGGTCGGAAGACTTGCGTATCTGGCGGCAAACGTGCCAGGCGTCCAGCTCGGGCAGCCGTGATTCCATGATGACGATGCTGAATTCGTTGCGCCGGAACAGCTTCAAGGCCGCGATGCCGTCCGCCGCTTCCATGACGGCAAAGCCCTCGTGCGCAGCGTGGGTTTTGATAGACGTTCGGGTTTCCTGATCCGGGTCGATAACCAGCAGGCGCACTTGGTTCATGGTTCAGCCTCGTTTCGCGGAGCAAGATAGGGAGTGTCACTATTTATATACTAGCGGATTGAATAAATAAATGCAAGAGCACAGCCGATTCGCCCGAACTGTGATGAAATTGTGATGACTCCCATAACTAAACGGAGATTTGCATAAAAATTGGTGGCAAATTTGTTTCAAATTGTGATGAATTCTCATTTTTTTATCACAAACCTTTGTTAAAATTATATCAGACTTACCGACATCATTATTTTACGCATCATTGTAAAACTGAAAATACGCGAATCAGGAGGGCTATGATGAGCACCAAAACTGTTTCAGAACAGCGCTGCCCGGGCTGCGGCGACGACAAGTTTGCCGAGATTGCCAACGTCATCGACCTGTACCGCGGGAAGGAAGGGAGCCTGATTCAGGTTCTTCACCTGGCGCAGGAGATCTACGGCTGCCTGCCGCTGGAGCTGCAGACCTACATCGCCAGCGAGATGGGTATTCCCGTCTCGGAAGTGTCCGGCGTGGTGACGTTCTACTCGTTTTTCTCCACCAAACCGCGCGGCAAGCACACCATCCGCGTGTGCCTGGGCACGGCGTGTTACGTGCGGGGCGGCAAGAAGATCGTGGAGAGCCTCAAGGAAAAGCTGGGCGTAGACATCGGGGGCACCACCGAGGACGGCCGGTTCACGTTCGAGGTGGCGCGCTGCATCGGCGCGTGCGGCCTGGCTCCCGCGATGATGATCGACGGCACGGTCTACAAGCAGGTCAACGTCAACCGCCTGGACTCCATTCTGGCCAAGTACAAGAACGAATAAGGGGGTGAGCGCATGAAGAATACCGAGAAGATAAAAACCCTTCAGCAGCTGAATGCGGTGGAAAAAGAGTACCGCGACGAGCAGGAAAAATACCAGTACCGGGTTTACGTCTGCGCCGGCGCGGGCTGCATATCGTCCAACTGCGGCGCCGTGCGCGACGCCATCATCAGTGAGGTGGAGCGGCTGGGCCTTGCGGATAAGGTCCGCGTGTACGAGGCGGGCTGCATGGGCACGTGCGCGGTTGGGCCGGTGATGCTGGTTTTGCCCGACCGCACATTCTACACTGAGCTCAGCGAGAAGAAAGCGCGCGAGATCGTGAGGACGCATCTTGCGGGCGGCCAGGTGGTGGAAAACTACACGTTCTTCGACCGCTCGGTGGGCAAACACGTGCCGGTCATTGACGACATCGGCTTTTTCAAGCATCAGGTCAAAATCGCGCTGCGCAACTGCGGCGCCATCGAATACGGCAATATCCGGGCGTACATCGCCAGCGGCGGCTACGCGGCGGCGTACAAGGTGCTGCGCGAGATGACGCCGGAGCAGGTGGTGGCCGAGATGAAGACTGCGGGCCTCAAAGGCCGCGGCGGCGCCGGCTTCCCGACGGGCGTCAAGTGGGAAGCGGCGATGAAGCAGCAGAGCGACAAGAAATACATCGTGTGCAACGCCGACGAGGGCGACCCCGGCGCGTTCATGGACCGCAGCATCATCGAGGGCGACCCGCACACGGTGATCGAGGGCATGATGATCGGCGGTTACGCCATCGGAGCGACCACGGGCATTATCTACGTGCGCGCCGAATACCCGATAGCGGTGGAGCGCATGAAGGCGGCTATTGAGGAAGCGCGCAGCTGGGGCCTGCTGGGCGAGAACATATTCGGCAGCGGCTTTGACTTCGACATCGAAATCCGCATCGGCGCGGGCGCGTTTGTGTGCGGCGAGGAGACCGCGCTGATGGCGTCCATCGAGGGGCAGCGCGGCGAGCCGCGGCAGAAGCCGCCGTTCCCGTTCCAGCGCGGCCTGTTCGGCAAGCCGACGATTATCAACAACGTGGAGACTTTCGCCAGCGTGCCGGTGATACTCGCCAAGGGCGGCGAGTGGTACGCGCAGTTCGGTACCGAGAGCAGCAAGGGCACCAAGGTGTTCGCGCTGGCCGGCGACGTGGTGAACACCGGCATCGTGGAGGTGCCCATCGGCATACCGCTGGGCGAGATCATATTCAACATCGGCGGGGGCATACCGAACAAGAAGAAGTTCAAGGCGGCGCAGATCGGCGGGCCTTCGGGCGGCTGCGTGACCGCGCAGAACCTCAACGTGCCCACCGACTACGAGAGCCTGAAAGAGCTGGGCGCGATCATGGGCTCCGGCGGGCTCATCGTGATGAACGAGGACACCTGCATGGTGGACACCGCGCGGTTCTTCATGGACTTCATACGCGACGAATCCTGCGGCAAGTGCACAGCCTGCCGCATCGGCACCAAGCGGATGCTGGAAATCCTGGAGCGCATCACGCGAGGCGAAGGCGAAGAGGGCGACGTGAAGCTGCTCATAGAATTGGGCGAGACGATACAGGACACCGCGATGTGCGGCCTCGGGCAGACCGCGCCCAATCCAGTGCTGTCCACCATCAAATACTTCCGCGAGGAATACGACGAGCACATCCGCAACAAGTACTGCCGCGCGGGCGTGTGCTCCGAGCTGTTCGTGTCGCCGTGCGAGAACACTTGCCCGGCCAACGTCAACGTGCCCGGCTACATGGCGCTCATCGCGGCGGGGCGGTTTATCGACGCGTACAACCTCATCCGCCAGGAGAACCCGTTCCCGGCGGTGTGCGGCCGCATCTGCACGCGGCCCTGCGAGAGGAAGTGCCGCCGCAACCAGCTGGACGAGGCGCTGGCCATCTGCGACCTTAAGCGCTTTGTGGCGGACTACGCCATGAAGAACGAGAAATCCTACAAGCACGACATCGTGTTCCCCAAGAACGGCAAGAGGGTGTCCATCATCGGCGCGGGCGCTTCCGGCCTGACCTGTGGCTATTACCTGGCGCGGCTGGGCTACGAGGTGGACGTGTACGAAGCGCACAACTGCGCGGGCGGCGTACTGGCGTACGGCATACCGGAATACCGGCTGCCCAAGGACGTGCTGGACCATGAGGTGCGCCTGATTGAGCAGACCGGCGTGCGCATACACCTCAACACCGAGGTGGGCGAGGACATACTGTTCAAGGAGCTGCGCAACAATTCCGACGCCGTATACATCGCGACAGGCGCGCAGCTGCCGCAGAAGATCAACATACCGGGCGAATCGCTGCCGGGCGTGATACACGGCATCAAGTTCCTAAAGCTCGCCAACACGCACCAGCCCACGGGCATGGGCGAAAACGTGGTGGTGATCGGCGGCGGCAACACCGCCATCGACTCGGCCCGCACCGCGCTGCGCCTGGGCGCGAAAAAAGTGACCATCATGTATCGCCGCACCATCGACATGATGCCCGCTTACGAATCCGAAGTGCATGAGGCGCTGGCGGAAGGCATCGAGATCATGGAGCTGGCCGCGCCGGTGGGCATCATCATGGGCGAGAACGGCCGCGTAGCGCAGATCGAGTGCCTCAGGATGGAGCTGGGCGGCTTCGATTCGGGAGGACGCCGGCAGTTCACCGCGATATCCGACTCGCGCTTCAGGGTGGACGCGGACACCGTGATACCCGCCGTCAGCCAGTACGCCGACTTCCCGTTCATCGGCAAGGACGAGATCGGCATCACGCGCTGGGGCACGTTCGTGCTGCAGGACAGCGAGTCGCAGATGACCACGATGCGCGGCGTGTTCGCGGGCGGCGACGTCACGCGCGGTCCGGACGAGGTGATACGCGCCATCGCGGACGGCAAGCGCGCCGCTGTCGCCATCGACAAGTACCTGGGCGGCAAGGGCGTGCTCAACAAGGGCGAGCCCATCGACATACCGGTGATCACCGACGAAGACGAGGTGATCGCGCACGAGCGGTTCCCGGTGGATATGCTGGATCCCGAAACGCGTAAGCACTCCTTCGACGAGGTCAACCAGGGCTACCACAAGCTCAACGCCATCGCCGAAGCCATGCGCTGCTTACATTGCGAAAGGAGGTAACGCACTATGGTGAACCTGACGATCAACGGCAACCGCGTCACGGTGCCGGATGACTATACCATCATGCAGGCTGCCAAAACGGTGGGCATCGACATACCCAGCCTCTGCTATATGGAAGGCGTGCACAGGTTTGGGTCGTGCCGCATCTGCGTGGTGGAAGTGGAGGGCATGAAGAACCTGCAGGCATCCTGCCTGGCGCAGGTGCGCGAAGGCATGGTGGTACACACCAACAATTACCGCGTGCGCCACGCGCGCCGCGTGCTGTACGAGCTGCTGCTCTCCGACCACGACAAGGACTGCCTATCCTGCAAGCGCAACCAGAGCTGTGAGCTGCAGGAGCTGGGCAAAACGCTGGGCGTGGACGAAACGCGTTTCGATGGCGAGCACTCGGAATACAGCCTGGATACCTCGGTGTCCGTCACGCGCAACATGAGCAAGTGCATACTGTGCCGCCGCTGCGTGACGGTGTGCAACGAGATACAGGGCGCCGGCGTGCTGAACGCCCAGAACCGCGGCTTTGAAACGGTGATCGGGCCGGCAATGGACCTGCCGCTGGGCAGCAACAACTGCGCTTTTTGCGGCCAGTGCACCGTGGTGTGCCCGGTGGGCGCGCTGCGCGAGACGGATTCCATCAAGCGGGTGTGGAAAGCCATCGGCGACAAGACCAAGCGCTGCGTGGTGCAGGTGGCGCCCGCGATACGCGTGGCCATCGGCGAGGAGTTCGGCTTTGAGCCGGGCGCTCAGGTGACGGGCAAGCTGGCTCAGGCGTTGCGCAGTCTCGGCTTCGACGACATATTCGACACCGACTTCACGGCGGACCTCACCATCATGGAGGAAGGCACCGAGTTCCTGGGCCGCGTCAAGGCGGCGCTGACCGGCGGGCAGGCCACGCTGCCGATGATCACGTCGTGCAGCCCGGGCTGGATCAAGTACATCGAGCACACGTTCCCCGACGAGCTGGACCATCTGTCCACCTGCAAGTCGCCGCACACCATGCTGGGCGCGCTGGCCAAGTCGTTCTACGCGAAACAGATCGGCGTGGACCCCAGGGATATGTTCGTGGTGTCGATCATGCCGTGCACCGCCAAGAAGTTCGAGATCAACCGGCACGAGATGCAAAACGACGGCTGCCCCAACGTGGATGCGGTTTTAACCACGCGGGAGCTGGCGCAGATGATACGCGAGGCGGGTATCGACTTCGCGAAGCTGGAGGATTCGCACTTCGACAGCCCGCTGGGGCTGTCCACCGGCGCGGCGGACATATTCGGCGTGACGGGCGGCGTGATGGAAGCGGCGCTGCGCACCGTGTACGAGGTGGTCACCGGCCGCGAGCTGCCGTTCGACGGGCTGCACGTGGAGCCCATCGTGGGGCTGGATCAGATGAAAACCGCCGACCTGCTGATCGAGAACCCGCTGCCGGAGTATGCGTTCCTTAATGGCGTGACGGTGAAGGTGGCGGTGACCAGCGGACTTGCGGGCGCAAAGCAGCTTTTGGAGCAGGTGGCGCGCGGGGAGTCGCCGTACCACTTCATTGAGGTGATGGGCTGCCCCGGCGGCTGCATCATGGGCGGCGGACAGCCGCGCTCCAAAGACCCCGAAGTGCGCATCAAGCGCATGCGCGGCATATACAGCGAGGACGAGAGCAAGACCATCCGCAAGTCGCACGAGAACCCCGCAGTGATAAAGCTCTACGAGGACTTCCTGGGAGAGCCCAACGGGCATCTTTCGCACGAGCTGCTGCATACGCATTACGTAAAGCGCGGGCGGTACAACGAGTATCTGGATGAGAAATATGTGATGGATGAGGTCAAACCGATGGCAGAACACAGCATTCATACAGGGCAGAAACCTTCTAGAAAGAAAGACGCCAGCGAGCGCGCGGCCAGCCGGGTGCAGAGCGACTTGGAATCGTTG
>JBMNOT010000108.1:0-7106 GCA_050943225.1 Christensenellales bacterium
GACAACAACTTTCCTTTGCTTGTTTTGGTTCGGAAATCCCCCCTCCAGTTTTGGAGGGAGCTTTCCGCCCAAAGTGTAACAGATCATTTGACAACGTAGAAGATTTTTTTAAAAATGGCTTGCATTTTGAAAAGATGGGTAATATAATATGGGTGATAGGAGTTCGGACGTCAGATATATTAAACTATTTAATCACTACCGGGATTTTCAAAATAAACTCATGTATAGGAATTTAAAAAGACTACTACACACATAAAAATTTCGAAAAGATGTCAGACATCATATGTTTATAAAGAGCAACATCAGACATCATACAATAAAAGGAGAGTATCATATGAAAGACAGATGGTTTGTCAAGAAAGAAGATTTGGTTGCTGTGCAGCAGAAGCCAGGCTTGATCCGCCGTACGATGTCTTACAACGACCAGATCATGATGTGCCTGTTTGAACAGGATACGGGTGTGGAAGTGCAGCTGCATTCGCATGAGGCGGTGCAAAATGGTTATGTGATTTCCGGAAAGCTGAAATTCTTCAAAGAGGATGGCAGTTTTGTCATTGCCGAGGCGGGAGACAGTTATACGTTCGATTCAAATGAGCCGCACGGTTCAATCTGCCTGGAACACGCCCTTTTTGTAGAGAATTTTACACCAATGCGCAAGGAATACATTTAAAATGCATGAGATACTTAATATGGTCAAGCATATAGAGCAGCTCAATGACATGGCGAGACAGATCCGCTTTTGTATTGTTGATACCATCTACAAGGCGAAAGACGGGCATCCAGGGCCGTCATTAGGGTCGGTGGATATCATTACGGCATTGTATTTTTCCATCATGAATGTGAATCCGAATAATCCTGATGATCCGGACAGAGACCGGTTTATTATCTCCAAGGGGCACGCGTGCCCGGCGCTTTACGCTGCGCTGGCGAAAAAAGGGTATTATGACGAGGCCATAATGCCGTCTCTGCGCTCATGCGACAGCATACTTCAGGGACATCCGTGTATCGAAACGCCGGGCGTTGATATGACCTCGGGTTCTCTGGGCAACGGTATTTCGATCGGCTTGGGCATGGAGATTGGACGGCAACGCACCGGCAGGAATTTTTATACCTATGTGCTGACCGGCGACGGCGAGCTTAACGAGGGTGTTATGTGGGAAGGCATCATTGCTGCTGCCCAGAATATGGCGGAGAACCTGATCGTTTTTGTGGACAATAACGGCCACCAAAGCGGCGGGCATTGCTGCGATATCAGCGGTATCGAACCGCTTGCCGACAAGTTCCGGGCTTTCAAATGGCATGTTCAGGAGATTGACGGACACGACATGGCGCAGATACTGGACGCGGTGGAACGGGCTAAAGCTACTGTAGGGCAGCCCTCCGCGATCATCGCCAAAACAGTCAAAGGCAAGGGTGTATCGTACATGGAGAATAATAACGCGTGGCACAAAGGGACACCTACCGAGGAGCAATGGCGCCAGGCAGCGAAGGAACTGGGAGGTATCGCGAAATGAGTTACAACGGTTCAAGGGAAGCCTTTATCACGGCATTGACAGAGATGGTGCTGGAGGATCCCCGCATCATGCTGGTTTCCGCAGACTCTATGTTAGCGGCGCGCGCCGTCGGCTTTTCCCGGGAGCACGCCAACAACTTTGTAGAGGTGGGCATTGCTGAGCAATGCGCGGTGAACGTGGCGGCCGGACTGGCTACCACTGGGCAGATACCGTTTCTGGCCACTTACGCCGGTTTTATCACCATGCGCGCTTGTGAGCAGGTTAGAACGTTTGTGGCCTATCCCAATCTGAATGTGAAACTGGTAGGCCTGAATGCGGGAATGCTGGGTGGGGAACGCGAAGGCGTCACGCATCAGTTTTATGAGGATATTGGCATCCTGAGGTCCATTCCCAACGTGACCATCGTGTGTCCGAGCGACCAGAGTCAGGTCTATCAGGCAGCTAAAGCGGCGGCAAAAGTGGACGGGCCGTGTTATATTCGTAGCGGCAGCGGCAGGGAGCCTGTGGTATTTACGGATGAGGTGCCTGAATTTGTGCTGGGCAAGGCGCGGATACTGCGGGAATACGGCAGCGATGTTGCAGTGTTTACTCATGGATTTGTGCTGGACAGAGCGATTCGGGCAGTGGAGAGCTTAAAGACAATGGGGATCAACGCAACATTGGTCGAGGTTCATACGATCAGGCCTCTGGATGAGGGATTGATCACTTCTGTGCTGATGAAATGCGGCAAGGCCATCACGTTTGAAGACCATAACATCAATGGAGGCCTGGGTAGCGCTGTCGCGGAGGTGATCGCGGAGCATCAAAGCGCCCGGCTTGTCCGCATTGCGCTCACGACTTTCCCGGAATCGGGTACGCCGGACGATCTCTTAAAGAAGTACGGCATCGACAGCCCGGATATTATTCAGGCGGCTGTCGGACTAATGTCATAAAAAATCTACAAAGCTTGGAGATGTGAACTACAAAGCTTGGAGATGTGAACTACAAAGCTTGGAGATGTGAACATTGAAAAAGAAAATTGTTGTGATCGGTGCAGGCGGCAAGATGGGATTCCGTGTCAGCAGCAAGATTCTGAAGGATGGACGCTTTGACGCTTATTTCTGTGAGGTGAGCGAGGCCGGTATCCAGCGGCTGAGGACGCTTGGCGTGGAAACAATCAGCCCGATGGAGGAGATCGTGCCTCAGGCAGACTATGTGCTGTTGGCAATACCCGACATATTGATCGGTAAACTCTCTCATGAAATCATACCGCGCATGAAAAGCGGCGCACTGGTTATCGGGCTGGACCCGGCTGCAGCATATGCTGAGGTGATGCCGATCCGCGATGATATCGGATACTTTGTGGTGCACCCGCATCATCCTTACCTGTTCAACGCGGAGATAGACAAAGACGGCAAACTGGATTTCTTTGGCGGCGTTGCGACGCAGGACGTTTCCTGCGCGCTGTATCATGGCGAGGAAAAGTATTACGCTGAGGGCGAGCAGATCGCCAGGATCATATTTGCTCCTGTAGGAAAAGCTTTTCGCATGACCATCAAGCAGATGGGCTTTTGCGAGCCGGGACTTGTGGAATCTATCGGCGGGCCTATGGTCTACGCGCTCAAGCAGGCGTACGACGCTTTTGTCGTCAAGGGTATGCCGGCGGACGCTCTGTTCTCCTTTATGATGGGGCATCTGCGTGTCCAGTTTGCCATAACTTTTGGGTTTATTGACGCTAAATATTCCGACGGCGCTATCTTGGCACTGAACGATGCAATGAAGAGAATATTCAGGGATAATTGGATTGAGACAATGGTGAATGAAGATTTCATAACTGAAAGCATCATGAAGATCACGAGCGCAGTCAACAAGAAATAGGCATTCAGACGTGTTTTGGAATTTACCCTCAGGAATTGTTTTCACTGGAAGCGGTGAAGTAATACATAATCTTTGGAGGAGGAAAAAATGAAGATCAAGAAATATGTGATGTTGCTCCTGGTGCTGATGCTGATTCTAACAAGCACTGCCTGTGGCGGAACCGCGGCACCCGCTGCCACGTCTGAAGCACCTGCGGCAAGCGCGGAGGCACCTGTCCAGTCCTCGGCGCCAGCACCTTCGGTGGCTGCTGCCGGAGATGCGACAGAGATCGAGGAAATAACGGATGCGGATACCACGGGTTATGAACTCAAGCCGGGAGACTGGGCAATCGGGCTTTCAAACTCCTATTATGGCAACACATGGCGTAAACAGATGGTGGACAACTTCAACGAGACTGCAGAGGAAGCCAAGGCCGAAGGTCTGCTGGGGAGCTATGAGGTTCAGAACGGCGACAATACGGTGAATGCGCAGCTCTCTCAGATGAACAGCTTCATCCTCAAAGGAGTGGACGCCATCTGCGTGAATGCGGTTTCTCCCACCGCGCTAAACTCCGTCATCAAAAAGGCTTATGATGCCGGAATCAAAGTAATTGCGTTTGACTCCACTGTTACCAGCCCATACGCCTATACGATCGATTTTGACTTCATCTCTTATGGTGAAGGCGCGGTGGATTCTGTGGCCAAGATCGCCGGAGAAAAATCCAAGGTCATCATTGTCCGTGGCGTTTCAGGCTCGGCTCCCGATGAGCAGATGTACGCTGGCAATCTGATCGCTCTGGAGAGATATCCGGATATGGAAGTGGTCGCCACGGTCAATGGTGAGGCGAGCGCTACCAAGGCTCAGGAAGAAATCACAAAGATTTTGCCCAGCCTGACCCAGGTTGACGGTGTAGTGACACAGGGCGGCGGTGACGCATACGGTGTTGCCCAGGCGTTCGAACAGTCCACGCTCAAGACACCTGTGATCATTGGTGACAACTCGGCTGAGTTCATTCAGTGGTGGCTGCAGAAGAAGGCATCGGAAGGCTACGAGACAGCCAGCCAGGGTTCCACTCCGTCCATTTCTTCCGCGGCGCTGTGGGTATCGCTGTACATTCTGAACGGCTGCGAAGTGCCCACTAAGATGATGTGCCAGTACTACAAAACGGACCAGAGCAATGTGGAAGAGTTCGCGGATTTGACGCCCGGCACCATTGTTTCGCCCTCCTTCACACGCGAGTACGTCGTTGAAAAGGTTATCAAGCCATACATTCTTAAATAAGCGCTATGAATGTACGGGATTGAAGTGATCACTGAGGAGGAAGCTGCTCCGGTATTTCTGGAGCAGCTTCCTATGATAAAATGTAGATCGATAAAATGTAGATCGAGGATGCTAAAAATGGAGCAATACCGAAATCTGTCTGACGGGAATCAAGACTGCGCAGCGCAGAATGACATCTTATTGAATGCAACGAGGTTGGTGAAAATCTACGGCCACACCACGGCTATCAATAAATTTGACTTGATGATCAGAAAAGGTGAGGTAATAGGCCTGCTGGGCGGCAATGGCGCGGGTAAGTCGACGCTGACTCGAGTGATATCCGGCGTAACGGTTCCCGATGAGGGGGAGATGGTATTCGACGGAGTGAAGATTGAGTTCGGTCCGTTCAACCCCGCCGCCGCTAACAGTCTGGGTATTCGCGTTGTATATCAGGAATTATCTCTATGTACAAACCTTCGCGTATACGAGAATTTCTTTATTGAACTCAGCAGTATGTTCCGTAAGGATCTAAAATGGAGGAAATCAGCACTTAAACTGGCCCGGGAGAAGCTGGACGAAGTATTCCCCGGAAACGATATCGATGTGGATGCACGACTGGATTCGCTGACGATCGCACAAATGCAGATGGTCGAGATCGCCCGTGCTTTCAGCGACCCCAAACTCAAACTGCTGATACTGGATGAACCCACATCATCTTTGCCAGCCGAGCAGACGGAGCAGCTAAAGGATTTTGTGAGAAAAAAAGCGAAAGAGGGCGTTTCCTTTATTTTCATCACACACAGGTTAAAGGAAGCCATCTCTCTGGTTGACAGGATCTATGTGGCGCAGAACGGTGTGTGCAAATGGTCGGGCGACGTGAGCGAAACCAGCGAAGCCGACCTGATTGTGCAGATGGGCGGCGTTATCAAGGACAGGGAGGAAAGCAGGGCTTGCAGCACCTCCGAACCAACGCGCTGCATCAACGATGTGGTGAGCGTGACGGCTCGGTCACTAGTGTTAAAGAAGGGCCGCCCGATCAACTTCGAGCTCAAAGGAGGCGAGATCATCGGTCTTGCGGGCCTGGAGGGGAGCGGGCAGACCGACCTGTTGTATAAGCTGTTTGCGTCTCGCAGGAAGAGCACCCATACGCTGGAGATCAAGGGCAAGGTTGCTTATGTGACCGGCGATCGCAAAAATGAAGGAAATTTCCCGCTGTGGTCAGTTCTTGAAAACATGATGATCAACAAATTGGCGTTCGGACGGCTATGGGCAATGACGTCGGAGAAATCCTTGATTGGCTACGCCAAAACCTGGTGTGATAAGCTCAAGGTTAAAGCGGAGGGCTTTGGCAGCAACATCAACAGCCTATCCGGCGGCAATCAGCAAAAAGTGCTGATCGCGCGGACAATGGTCGCGGATGCCGACATAATCATTTTAAACGACCCGACACGCGGGGTGGATATTGCAACCAAACATCAGCTTTACGAGATATTCGATGAAGCTGCCCTAAACGGCAAACTCCTGATATGGTACAGCTCGGACGACGCTGAGTTCGAGATATGCTCCCGCGTATTTGTCATGCGCTATAACACCGTGGTGGCGGAGCTGAGCGCCAGCGAGCTATCCAAAGACATGATCGTGGAAGCGTCGTTCAAAGGAGAAGAGCTCAAACCTGTCGTGGAGGTTTCGCGTCGGCAGGAGCGGATGAGCGAAAGCGAAATGCAGGCGTTCCTAAGAAACCGGCGGAAATTAAAAAAGGTGACAACCTCCAGCGTGTTTGTACCTTTTCTGTCGACGTTAATCGTCTATGTATTGTGCGGCATACTGTCGCCAAATGTGTTCACCGGATTTGGCATTGAACTGTTGCTCAGCGCGGCGGCGCCGCTCATATTGCTCTCACTTGGGCAGATGTTCATCATCGGGTTCAGCCAGATCGACTTCGGTATCGGCTACTTTATGGGTATCATTAACGTGCTGGCAGCGACGCTGTTGTCGACGAACCCGCTGCTGGGCGTGTTGGTGCTGATTGCACTATTGGGGCTGTATGCTTGCATGGGTCTGGTGATCTATTACCGCCGGATACCTGCGATAGTGATGACGATGGGCGCTTCGTTTATCTGGAAGGGAGCAGCCATCAGCATCCTTCCCGCCCCGGGCGGTGCAGCGCCCGAATGGCTGACCACGGTGTTCTGGTCTGAATTCGCGGTGCCGCCCACACTGATCATCATTGTTATCTTCACTATTCTGGCGCTACTGTTTTACCGATCAAAGATTGGTACGATACTCAAGGGTTTCGGAAACAACCCGAGTTCGATGGTGAAGAGCGGGTGGTCGGAGCCGTGGGCGCATTTTCTGGTCTATCTGGTTTCCGGTTTGTTCGCCTTGCTGGGTGGCCTGATCATGGCAGGTATTTCCGGTGCGGCCGACGCCAATGCGGCCGGTCCGTATACCATGCTGACGGTTGCATCAGTGGTCATGGGAGGCGGATATCTATTG
>JBMNOT010000002.1:0-35685 GCA_050943225.1 Christensenellales bacterium
TAGATGCTGCGCTCATCAGCGCGCCCTCTTCGACGAAGAATGCAAGCGGCAGCCGCGACCCTGAGATGAAGCAGACAAAGAAGGGGAACGAATGGCACTTCGGGATGAAGTGTCACAGGCGTAGAAGTTTTTCCAGCAGCGGCAGCGTCACCTCCGCCATGTCGGAAACCAGGTAGTCGGCCCCGCCGGTATCCTCCCGGCTGCCGCCCGCCATATAGCGTATCACCCGCATGCCCGCCGCCCGGGCCGCGGCCACGCCAGCCATCGAGTCCTCTATGACGACGCACTCTTCCGGCCTGACGTCCAGAAGCTCGGCCATATGCAGATATATGTCGGGATACGGCTTATGCCTGGGCACTTCGCTGCCCGACACCGCCGCATCCACAAAATCCTCGATATTAAGGCGCCTTAGCACCGCGGCTATATTATCCTTCCAGTTTGCGGACGCAATTCCCGTCCTGAAGCCTTGCTCATGCGCGGTTTTGATGAGGCTTACCGCGGGCTCAATCGCCTTAAGCTCCCCTTTCTCATAATATTCCCGCATCAGTCTATCTTCCTCCCAGCACAGCTCTTCCACCGTTAGGGGAAGATTGAACCTTTCCCTGATATGGGCCCACATCGTCACCGAGTCGATTCCGGTATATTCTTTCAATTGGTCCAGCGTGACGGAGGCGCCATACTTTTTCACCAGCTCCATTCCCACCCGCTGATACTCCGGCTCGCTGTCGACTATGACCCCGTCCATATCAAAAATAACTGCCTTAAGCGCCATGTCCTCACCCTGTCATGTTTAATCTGTCCGTATGGCGTTTGATGGTATCCTTTCACATATCAGGCTACCATACGCCTCGCTATCATATCACATATCATGATCTATGGCCAATGGAAGGCCGACTACCCCTCCGACGCCTTACACCTCGTTGTAATACCGCTTCACCATCTCCAGTAGCTCCTCAAGGCTCAGCCCCAGCGATTTATAATACTCGATGTCCTTTTTCAGCTTGTCCGCCGCCAGGCCGTCGCGCTTGTCCGCAAGCTCCGCGGGCTTCAAAGGCGCGACAAAACAGCCGCGCCCCACCATCGTCTCAATGAAGCCGGCGCGCTCCAGCTCTTCCCATGCCTTCTTGACGGTGATCACGCTGATGCGCAGCTCTTTGGCCACCGTGCGAATGGGCGGAAGGCAGTAACCTTCGGGCAGATCGCCCCTGATGATCTGCGACGATATCTGCTCGAACAGCTGCTGATAGATGGGTTTTCCGGAAGCTCCGGAAATAACGATGTTCATAGGTCCACTCTCTCAAAACGCCGTACAGAAGCGCGGTATGCCAGCCACGACAGCAGCACGAACACGGCCATGCCGGCAGCCAGCACGGGCAGCTGCCGCGCCAGCGCCTCGGGGCTGATGCCGTCCAGCACAGCCGCCGCGCCGGGCAGAATCAACGCCGCCGTCTCAGCCGCACCGGCAAACAGCACCGCTGCGCAGATTGCCGCGATTATGGGCACGCCCAGCTTGTACGCGGTCTTATAAAACATCGGCAGGAACACCAGGTTAAACAGGCCGTACATCGCAAACGTCAGCCCGAAGAACGCGAAATTGACATCCATCAAAAAGTTGCCCTGCGGATACAGCGCGTTGTTGAGCGCCGCAAACGGCGCCGCCGCCGCAATCTGCACCAGCTCCAAAAACACCACGGTATAAAACCTGGCTTTCACGACATCGCGTTTGCGCACCGGCAGCATCACGGTAAAGCCGATGTCGTTGGCCGTCCGGGCGGTCTGAAACACGTTGGGTATCGTCATGAAAAAGAAATACATCATCGCAACGAAATAAGGCCATTGCGGTATGAGAAGCAGCACGCCGGTCAGCGGAACAAGATAGAACAGCGGGTGCACCACCAGCATGAGTTCCTTATAGAGCAGATTCTTCATTGCCGTTCTCCTTTCGGACATGGTAGATCATGATGTCCTCCAGCGCGGGCGCTTCCGCAGCAAGGCCGTCTTCCGGCCGGACGTCTTCGGTGCGCATCAGGCCGGTAAACCCGAATGCATGCTTTTTGGCGGAAATCAGCCGCGGCGATACCGCGCTGTACTGCTCCGGCGTGCCTCTCACCAGCCAGTAAGCGGTCAGCAGTTCGTCACGGGCGCGGCTCTCCACGATGCGGCCGTTCTCAATATATGTGATGTAATCGGCACACTTCTCCAGGTCGCTGGTGATGTGCGTGGAGAACAGTATGCTGCGCTCCCCGTCCTCGATCAGTTCCTGGAACAGCTCCAGCAGGTTATCCCGCGCCACCGGGTCCAGACCGCTGGTGGGCTCGTCCAGCAGCAGCAGCCGGGCATGGTGCGACAGCGCGAGGGCCAGCGCGTATTTGACGCGCATGCCGCCCGACAGCTCGGTGGGCCTCTTATCTTCGTCCAGCTCAAACCGCTTTATGTATTTGCGATAAGCCTCATCATCCCAGTCGCGGTAAAACCGGCGCACCACGCTGGTGATGCGGCGCAGCGGTATTTTGGCGTAGTAATCCACGCCGCCCAGCGAAAAGCCGATATGCTGCTTTAATTCCATCTCGTGCTCGTCAAAATCGCGGCTCATCACAAAAACGCGGCCGCCGTCCTTTTTGACAAGGCCCATCATCGCCTTGAGTGTGCTGGTCTTGCCCGCGCCGTTGGGGCCGATAAAGCCCATGATATAGCCGGCGTCCAGTGAAAACGACACGTCTTTCAGCCTGAACTTGTCGTAGTTTTTGCTCAGGTTCTATACGGATAACAGCTGCATATAATGCCTCCTGCCGGCTGACCGGCAAAATTGTGTATATCGTATATACACAATATCAACTGTTAAGCCTCTTGTCAACACCAAATACAGGCATTTCGCGGGTTTGATTCGCGGCCTGCATTTCCTTGACAGCGCCTCTTATAATTCTTATACTTGGATTAAATATCGGGCTTATCGTGGCGGAGGTGTGTTTTGATTAAGAAGGCGATCGTTTTATTGACAGCGGCTCTTACGCTGCTGAGCGTTTTTATGGTCTCTCCGCTCAAGGCGCTGGCCTATGACGAGCTGAAAAACACCGATCCGGACAAGTACTACATACTGCTCGACCTCAAAAACCAGATCGTCACCGTATTCGAGAGAGACGAAAACGGAGAATACACCAAAGTCGTGCGGCGGTTCATCTGCACGACGGGCCGCACTGAAGTGAACCCCGAAGACCCGGAAGATGTGGGCACGCCCACGCCCAAGGGAATCTGGAAAATAGGCGCGCGCGAGCGTTTCGGAGAATTTGCCGCTTTCGACGGCACATACGCGCGCTACTGGACGCAAATTGTGGAAGGCGTTTATTTCCACTCCATCATGTACAGCCGGCACGACGTCAACACGCTGCAGCGGGGGGCTTTCGGGCTGCTGGGCAACAAAGGCTCTCATGGCTGCGTGCGCCTGTATGTGGAAGACGCCAAATGGCTGTATTATTACGCCTGCCCCGGCACCACCATCAACGTGTCCACCAGCGAACCGTCCAACAGGGCGCTGACCAAAAAGCTCAAAACCAAAATGTCGTTCAACAACTACAAGGCATTTCAGACCAACATATACGATGTTGAAGAACTGCCCAACCCCAAGGCCTGGGTGGTCAAGGACGACGCCGAGATCCGCACCGGAAACGGCTCCAACGACCGCGTCAGAAAAAGAGTGCCGGCGGGCACCGAGGTTGAACTGCTGCAGATTGCCGAAACATGGTGCAAAGTGAAATTTGAAAACCGCGAGGGCTATATCCGCACTGCGTACTTAACGTTTAAACAGGGCACGATGATGTCGCGGGAGGATGCGGACATCATCAAGACGACGGCCTACATGTACAGCGAAAAGAACACAGACGCCAAATACCGCATCACCAAGGTGCCCAACTACACGTCGGTCATAGTACTGGAGCCGGATAACGACGGCTGGACCAAGATACGCTACTGGGGCGAAGAGGGTTATGTGCAGAGCCGGTATCTCACAAAGGGCTGGGGGGTCATCCCCGATGTAATGACCGAAATCATGCCCATCGCCTCTTACAAGGAAGCTTACAGCCGCTACTGATAGCAAAAAGTGGCCAGAGCGCCAGCCTTATTTATTTGCGGCCCGTTAAAAATCCACCAGCCCATACGCCGCAAGCCGTCTATCCATCTCGCGGCGCTGCGGCCAGTGCAGCTCCAGCGCCCGGTAAAACCGGGCGTTATGTTTCATGCAGCCGATATGGCACAATTCATGCGCGATCACGTAATCGATCAAATCCGTCTCGCACCGCATCAGATGCACCGAGAGCGACAGCCGCCCTTTCGCCGGGTTAATGCTGCCCCAGCGCGTCAGCATGCGCTTCGCGCTCACGGAGAGCCCGTCCGCGCCGGAAAACGCCGCCGCGCTGGCAGCCAGCCGCTGCGCGAACACCGCCTGCGCCTCCCGGGCTGCCCACCGGATGAACTGCGTTTTCGCACAGCCGCCGGGCAGTACGGAAAGCGTCAGCACGCCGCCCTCAAACACTGCTGATGCCCGCTTCGCGGGTCGCACGCGCAGCACTGCACGCCGCCCAAGATAGGTAAACATATCGCCGTCCGTATACGACGCCGGATAATGGCGGGAGCGCGCCGCTTCCATCGCAGCCAGCTGCCGGCGGATAAACGCCTCGTTTTTCTTCACGAATTCGGTGACGATGCTTAAGGCACAGCGGTGCGGCACCGACACCACCACCTGCTGCGCTCCGGTAACGCGTATGCGGATATGTTTCATTTTCCTGCGCACCAGCTTAAATTTCAGGTCGCCATCCGCCGTTTGAATACTGTACTCCATGCGTTTCATTATATATTAAAATGCGTGCCGCTTCACAGTTAAAGCGGTTTTTCTGTCTTTTTTTTTGATCAAATGCCATTCGCCGTCGTGCATGCAATTTTTTCTCGCTTTAATTTTGCCGCAGCCGCGCAAAATAGTGTCAGATTCATTGGCGGGGTGAAAAGATATTGACAGAATCAGGGTCAGCATCTGGCAAAGGAAAACGGCTTATCATCACGGGCAGCGGGCCGCTTTACGGCACGTGCTGTGTCGGCACTTCCAAGAACGCCGTGCTGCCGATACTCGCAGCCTCTTTGCTCACGCCCGAGCCGGTCACCATCCGGCGTTTGCCCGCCATCAGCGACGTGACGCATATGCTGTATTTGCTGCGCACATTCGGCGCATCCGTCACCATGAACGGCAGCGACGCCGTCATCGTCACCAAATCCATCAAAACCACCGCTCCGGCCGCGCATATGGTCAGCCGGCTGCGCGCCTCGTTTTTGTTTATGGGACCGCTGCTCGCCCGCGAAGGCAGCGTCACCATGCCGCTTCCCGGCGGCTGCCGCATCGGCCAGCGGCCCATCAACCTGCACCTTGCGGGCTTTAAAGCGCTGGGCGCGCGCAGCGTTACCATCTCCGGCCATGTGCACACGTGGGGCTATCCGCTGACCGGGGCCGTCATCTGCCTGGATTATCCGTCCGTAGGCGCCACGGAAAACATCATGATGGCAGCCTGCACCGCCCGGGGAACCACCACCATCGTGGGCGCGGCCACCGAGCCGGAAGTGCACGACCTTGCCGGCTTTCTTAACGCCATGGGAGCCCGCGTGTGCATATTGCCGGACGCGCGAATCGTCATCGAAGGCGTGCCGGAGCTGAACAGCGCGGACTACACGCCCATACCCGACCGCATTGAAGCGGGTACGCTGATGGTCGCGGCGGCGGCTTCGGGCGGCGACGTCACGCTGGAAAACGTCCGCAACGACCACCTGCGCCCCATCAGCCTCAAGCTCATCGAAGCGGGCGCGGAGATATTCCCATACCCTGGCGGCGTGCGCGTGAGGGGCAGCCGCTTAAAGCCCATGGTCATCATCTCGTCTCCCTACCCCGGTTTCCCAACCGACCTGCAGGCGCCGTTTATGGCGGCCTGCTGCTCGGCGCAGGGCGACAGCACCATCAACGAGACGGTGTTCGAAAACCGCTTCCTGCACGTGCCCGAGCTGAAAAAGATGGGCGCGGATATCATGGTGGAGGGCAATACCGCCGTGGTGCACGGCGGCCGGCCGCTCTGCGGCGCCGAGGTCACCGTCACCGACCTGCGCGCCGGCGCGGCACTGTGCATCGCGGGGATTTTGGCCAAGGGCGAGACGGTGCTGAATGACATCTACCATCTGGACCGCGGCTACGAGGACCTGGAAGGCCAGCTGCGCCGCCTGGGTGCGAACATCCGCCGCGAGACATAAACAGCCTGTCTCATTAATAGACTTGAGCAGGGGGTGTTTGCATGCGACGAATGAGACGACTGACTCCAGAAGGCATGGCGCTGCTCGGCATCGTGCTGTTCGTGCTGCTGGCCGTGCTCTATCCTGCCATCACGGTGCTCACCCGCGGGGCTCCGCCTACCGCCGGCCAGCCCGGTACCGGTTCACCCGGCTCTCCCGATTTCGAGGTCATTGGAAAGAAGAAGGAAACCAACCCCACCATCGAGGTATGGCTGGACGGCACGCTGACCGAAATGAAGCTGGAAGACTATCTGATCGGCGTCGTCGCGGCCGAGATGCCCGCCTCGTTCGAGCTGGAAGCGCTCAAGGCCCAGGCGGTCGCCGCGCGCACCTACACGCTCTACAAGCGGGATCACGGCGGCTGCTCCGCCCACGAAGGCGCGGATATCTGCACCAACAGCAACCATTGCCAGGCGTATGTCACAGACGAGGAGATGACCAAAAACTGGGGCAGCAAAAAAGCGGAGTATCTCGTCAAAATCACCGAAGCCGTCACCTCCACCGCAGGGAAGGCCATCTACTATGAGGGCGAAACAATACAGGTATTCTATTTTGCGTCGGCGGGCGACCGTACCGAGGACAGCGAGAATGTCTACTCCAAGGCGCTGCCCTACCTTCGGAGCGTGGTGAGCGAAGGGGAAGAAAATTCCTCCCATTACTACGGAAAGGTTACGGTCAGCATCGATGATTTCAAAAAGAAGATGAAAAAATTTTCCCCGGGAGTAAGTTTTAACGGCGTCCCGCTGATTGGCGAGATCACGCGCTTTGACAGCGGGCGCGTGCAGAGCATCCGGATTGGCAGCCAGAGCTTCACCGGCCGCGAGGTGCGCGAGGCATTCTCGCTGAACTCGGCCAATTTCACCATCGAGCAGACGAAAGACAGCATCACGTTCCACACGATAGGCTTCGGGCACGGCGTGGGCATGAGCCAGACGGGCGCGAACGCCATGGCCAAAAAAGGCGCAGATTATATCGACATACTCACGCATTATTTTACCGGCGTTACTGTCGGTTAAATACCATATATCATTGTTTTGCCTGTCCAAAGCATCTTTTACAGGTATTTTTTTATGCAAAAAAGGGAAAGATGAATGCGTGGAGGTGTGAAACAATGAATGAAAAGAACATCAAGGACAAAATCACCAAAAAGATAAACCGCGAGAACGTCAAGGCCTTCCTGAAAAAGCAGGGGCTTTATGTGCTGATCTTTTTATGCGTAGCTGCTGCGGGCATCATCGCCATCATCGCGTGGCCGCGCGACGACGGCAGCCAGCCGCCGCAGGTCGGCGAAAACGACCCCGCGTCGGTCATCGGGGATACGTCGCTGGAAGACGAACTGGCCATGCAGACCCCCAAGCCCAGCCCGGCGCCCACAGCCACCGCAATGCCGACGCCTTCAGCAACACCAGAGGAGACAGAAAAGGAAAAGCCCAATAAAAGCGGCGGCGGTTCCATCAAGCTGAGAAAGCCGGTGGACGGCAAGATCATCAACAGTTTTTCAGGCGACGAGTTGGTGTTCTTCCCGTCTCTCAATACCTGGGCCACCCACAACGGTACGGATATCCAGGCGGATAAAGGCGCGTCGGTGTCGGCTGCCATGGCCGGTACGGTCATAGAAGCCTACACCAATGAAGCGGATGGCGGCGTGGTGGTCATCAAGCATTCCGACAGCATCGAGACGGTTTACGCGGGCCTCGGCGATTTGCTGGTATCCGAAGGGGACAAGGTAAACGCCGGCGATGTGATCGGCACGGTGGGCGAGATACCCAAAGAACTGGACCTGCCCAGCCACCTGCATTTTGAATACAAGGTGAACGGCGAGTGGAAGGATCCGGCCAAGTTCTTCTAAGCCGTTATTGTCCTGATCATACAGTAAACAGGAGCCCTTAACGGCTCCTGTTTACTTGTCGAAAAACCTGCGCTTTTCCGCTAGTTTTGCCCACAAATTGCATTAATACCTATTTACACTCTGAAGGAGCTTACCCAGCTCCTGTTTTATTCTTTAATGACTAAAGCGGAATTGTTTTTTACTCAGGGTTGGTCGTGGGTATCGGCGGTTCGGGCGTCGCTTCAGGGCTGGGATTGGGCATCTCCGCAGTCACAGTTGCCGCCGGAGGCTCAGTTGTTGCGGCCGCAGGTACGCTGCGGCCCCTGCCAAGCAGCAGCACGCCCAGTACCACCAGCGTTATCACCAGCAGCGATGCCACCGTGACAATGGCGGCAATCATGCCGCGCGTCATCCTGTCGGGCTCATCCGGTTCGTCGTCATGCTCCTCGTCGTCCAGGTCCACCGGTATGCGCGACGGCACGGGCTCCTCCGCTCTCCGGTACCTGTCCGCCCTGACGCGCGCCACACGGACGCGCACCTCCCGGCTCCGGTCGGCCCGTGTCTCAGCATGCCTCGGCGCTTCTTCCTCCTCTGCATATCCCGGCAGCTCGATCTCTATCGACTCAGGCGGCATCTCGTCCTGAGCCGCAGCCAAATCCGGCTGTTCTTCTGCGGCAGGCGCCGTATCCGGCTCGCTTTCCTCCGCTGCCGCCGTATATTCCTGCGGCTCGCTTTCCACGGCGGGCGCCGGCTCGTCCGCAGCCTCCTCAAACACAAACCGCAGTCCGCCGTCTTGCTCAGGCTCATCCTGATATGCCAGGCCGCCCTGCGCCCCGTCGGCTGTTTCGGGCATATCCTCCGCCGCTATCGTGTCGTCGGTATGCTCCTGTTCGTCGCTGACGACCATTTGGGGCTTCCTGCGCGCGAACACGCCACGCCGCACCGGCTCAGCTTCCTCCGGCTCATCCTGTTCCATGTCCGCGGGCTCAGGGCTGTCTTCTCCCGCGTCATATGCATACTCCGGCTCGTCATAGCTTTCCCGCTGCTGCTTCCTGCGCCCAAAAAGCGGCCTTTTGCGTTTCGCGGGAGCCGGCTCGTCGTCCGGTACCGGCTCCAAATGAAGCAGGCTGGCTTCGCACTCCGCGCATACGTAGGCGTCGTTACGGTTGCGCGCACCGCATTCCTCACAAATGATCATGGTCGCCTCCGGTCAGAAATATGCCCAATACCCCATTACGACCCCAAAAGCTATTGCTTCGGGAGGCTCATAAACAATCTATTCGATTACGTTGGTCTTCATATACGGACGCAGCGCCTCCGGCACTTCCACGCTGCCGTCGGACCGCTGGAAGTTCTCCAGTATCGCCGCCACCGTCCGGCCCACCGCCACGCCGCTGCCGTTCAGCGTGTGCACAAACTCGGGCTTTTTGCCCGGCTCCGGGCGGTATTTGATATTGGCGCGCCGCGCCTGGAAGTCCAGGAAGTTGGAGCAGGACGAAATCTCTACATACCGGCCGTAGCTCGGCATCCACACCTCTAGGTCATACGTCTTCGCGGACGAGAAACCGAGGTCGCCGGTGCACAGCTGCACCACGCGGTACGGCAGGCCCAGCCGCTGAAGCACCTTCTCGGCGTCGTTTGTCAGCGACTCTAATTCCGCGGCGGAATCCTCGGGCCGCACAAACTTGACCAGCTCCACCTTGTTAAACTGGTGCTGGCGTATCAGCCCGCGCGTATCACGGCCCGCGCTGCCCGCCTCCGCCCTAAAGCACGCGCTGTACGCGGTATGATACACCGGCAGCTTGTCCATGATGGTCTCGCGGTACATGTTGGTCACAGGCACTTCCGCCGTGGGTATCAGGAAATAATCCATGTTCCGCACGGCAAACGCGTCCTCCTCAAACTTGGGCAGCTGCCCGGTACCCACCATCGAACTGCGGCTCACCATATACGGCGGGAAAACTTCGGTATACGGCCCTTCCAGCGTGTGCAAATCCAGCATGAAGCTGATCAGCGCGCGTTCCAGCCGGCTTCCCAGCCCTTTGTAGAACACGAACCGCGCGCCCGTCACCCGAGCCGCCATCTCGAAATCCAGTATGCCCAGCGCCGTGCCGATATCCCAGTGGGCCTTGGGCTCAAAGTCAAACTGCCGGGGCTCGCCCCAGCGCCGGACCTCCTTGTTGTCCTTGTCGCTCTCCCCTACCGGCACGTCGGGCAGCGGCACATTGGGCGTGCTCAGCAGTATCGCCGTTATCTCGTCGTCAATGGCGGCAAGCTCCGCGTCGATGCGCTTGGTCTCCTCCGAGACCCGCTTCATCTCCTCCATCAGCGCGGTGGTATCCTCGCCCGCCTTCATCATCGCGGGGATCTTTTTGGAAACCTCGTTGCGCTGAGCTTTTAAGCTCTCGGTCTTCACAATAAGCTCGCGCCGTTTCTCATCCAGCGCCAATACTTTTTCCACCACGCCGGTAACGCCGCGGCTTTCCAGCCCCGCCTTCACTTCTTCCGGGTTTGTCCGAATCCTTTTGATGTCCAGCATAAGTCCACCCTCTTTTCCAATCTAACTGGTATTATCGCACAATTTACCGAACCGGGCAACGCCTTTGCCGTTTTTTTGACGGCGAATGCTCTGCCGCCGTATGCGCTTTACATTCATGCAGAAAAAAGAACGCCGCTAGCTTTTCGGCGGCGTTTAATAGCTATGACGGCAGCAGCATGTCTCCCGGTTTGATCCATCCCTTTTTGCGCATGAATTCGCTGAACAGCAGCGTTAGCAGCGCCGGCGCGATAAAATGCAGCCCGATCACGATGATAAGCAGCGTCCAGAAATCGTACACGCCCGCCATTGCCGTAAACGTGCCCACCTGCCCCACCAGGCCGGAGGTGCCCATGCCTGCGCCCAGCGGGATATTGGTCATGCGGAACACCAGCGTGGATATCGGCCCCAGTATCGCGCTGGCCAGAGTCGGCGGAATCCAGATCTGCGGATGCCGCACGATGTTGGGCACCTGCAGCATGGACGTGCCCAGCCCCTGCGCAATCAGGCCGCCCCATCTGTTCTCGCGGAAGCTCGCCACCGCAAACCCCACCATCTGCGCACAGCAGCCCACTGTGGCCGCGCCCGCCGCCAGGCCGGAAAGGTTCAGCATGATGGCCAGCGCCGCGCTGGAGATGGGCGCCGTCAGCACCATGCCCATCACCACCGACACCACAATGCCCATAAAGAGCGGCTGCAGTTCGGTCGCCCGCATGATGAGCTGTCCCAAAGACGTCATCAGCGCGCTCACCGCCGGCCCCACCAGCCATCCGGCCACACAGCCGGTCAGTATCGTCACGATGGGCGATAATATGATGTCGATCTTGGTGCGCCCGGCCACCAGCTTGGCAAACTCCGCGCCCACCAGCGCTGCGATATAGCAGCCCACCGGGCCGCCCAGCATATAGCCGTACGCGCCAGTCACAGCGGACGAGAACATCACGAGCGGCTTGGCTTTAAGCCCCCAGGCCACCGCCACGCCGATTGCCGCGCCCACCACGGGCGACGACGACCCGATCAGGTACTTGAACACTTCGATAAACTCAAGGCCAGTCGCCTGTCCGGACGTCAGCAGCTGTACGCAATCGCCAAAGCGCTGCAGCGTCACCGTACCGGAAACCTCCGGCCAAATCAGGTTGATGATCTGCGTCATAATAAGGCCGATGATCAGCGAAGAAAACAGGCCCAGCGCCATCGCGCCCAGCGCATCGATGAAGTACCGCTTGGAATGCTTTTTAATGAAGTCCCAAAAGCTTAATTTTTCGCGTTTTTCCATAAAATTCCCTCCGTTTTCATGTGCGCAAAGAAACCCGTGCGGTTTTTTGTTCAATTCACAGGCCCCTGCACTAGTATTTTGGCTGGAGGAGCGTCTCCTCATCGCCATGTGGTTTGGTATATATATGAAAAACGCTCGTAAGCGGGATTGCTTACATCCTCTCCGGCGCGCCCACGCCGATGAGATACAGGCCCGTTTTCAGCACCTGTTTCACGCAGGCCGCCAGCATCAGCCGCGCAGCCGTCTTGGCCTCATCTTCGTCGATGATGCGGTGTTCGTAGTAGAAACGGTTCATCGCCTTGGCGAGCTCGATGATGTGCCGCGTAATCAGGTACGGCTCGTTCTTCTCGCACGCCCGCGCGACGGAATCCGGGAAGCTGTACAGCAGCTTGGCTGTCGCGAACGCCTCGGCGTTGTCCAGCGTGGTGTAATCCTTGTCCGCCGCCGCCCAGTCGAAATCCTCCCGGCGCAGCAGGCTGGCGCAGCGCGCGTGGGTATACTGCACATACGGGCCCGTCTCGCCGTCGAAGTTCAGCACGCGGTCAAACGAGAACGTGATGTCCTTGATGCGCGCGGACGATAAAGTATCAAACACCACCGCGCCGATGCCCACCGTCTGGGCCACCTCTTCCTTGTTCTCCAGCCCGGGCGACTTCTCCTCGATGATGGACAGCGTCTTTTCCACCGCCTTGTCCAGCACGTCCTTAAGCAGCACTACCTTGCCCTTGCGCGTGGACAGCGTGCCGTCCTCCAGCGACACCATGCCGAAAGCGACGTGCTCCAAATCCTTCGCCCACTCATAGCCCATCAGCTCGATGACCTTGAACACCTGCTTAAAGTGCAGGTTCTGCTGGTAAGCCACAACATAGAGGCATTTATGGAAATCATACGTCTTCTTGCGGTAGAAAGCCGCCGCGAGGTCGCGCGTGGAATACAGCGTCGCCCCGTCGGACTTGAGCACTATGCAGGGCGGCAAATCGTCGCCCAGGCGCACCACGTACGCGCCCTCCGAGAACTCCAGCAGCCCTTTTTCCCTCAGCTCGTCAATCACAGGCTGCATTTTGTCGTTGTAGAAGCTCTCGCCGGCGTAGCTATCGAAATGCACGCCCAGAAGGTCGTATATGTTGCCGACCTCTTTTAATGTCAGCTCCTTAAACCAGTTGAACATCGACAGCGCCTCTTCGTCGCCGTCCTCTATTTTCTTGAACCACAGGCGGGCCTGCTCGTCCAGATTTGGGTCCTTCTCGGCCTCTTCATGGAACTTCACGTACAGCTCCAGCATCGCGGTGATGGATCGCGCCTCGATGTCCTCCTTGCTGCCCCATAGCTTATAAGCCACGATCAGCTTTCCGAACTGCGTCCCCCAGTCGCCCAGATGGTTGATGCCCACCGGCTTGTATCCCAGAAAGCCGTATATGCGGTACAGCGCGTTGCCTATGACCGTGGTCGACAGGTGCCCGATGTGAAACGGCTTGGCGATGTTGATGGACGAATAGTCGATGCACACCACGCGCCCCGCGCCCTTGTCGCTGCCGCCGTAAGCGTCGCCCTGCTGGAAAACGTTTTCCAATGCCTGTTTGGCCAGCGCGACGCGGTCCAGAAAGAAATTGATATACGCGCCCACCACGCGCACTTCGGATATAAAATCCGGCTTTACCAGCTTGCCGCCGATCTCCGCCGCGATGGCAGGCGGCGCCTTGCGCAGCGTTTTGGCCAGCTTAAAGCAGGGGAAGGCGTAGTCCCCCAGGGTCTCATCCGCGGGAACCTCTATCCAGGATGCTATTTCCTCCGCCGCCAGGCCCGCCGCGTCCGCGATGGCCTGCGCCAATAATTTGCTGTAGTCCATGATGTCCTGCTTTCAAATCATATTATCAGAAAATATACCACACCAATAAATGATTATCAATGCCTGCCCCGGCTCATATCTTCTCGCCGCCAAACAGCCAGGTTTTGATGATCGCCGCGTATTCACGCACGTGGCACGCCAAAGCGATCCTCCAGTTGGTCGGGGCGGGTATGCCGAACGCGCGGATACCCATCTGCTCCGCCAGCATCAGCGCGCGGAACACGTGAAAGTCGCTGGTCACGATGGCCGCTGTCTGCGGCTGCATAGGATATCGCGCCATGATCTCCCTGGAATACATCAGATTGCGTAGCGTGCTGTCGGAACGGTCCTCCATCAGTATGCGATCCGGATGGATTCCGCGCGAGCGCAGGTACGCGCTCATCGCCTGCGCCTCCGGCACCGGCTCGTTGGCGCCCTGCCCGCCCGACACGATGCAGAGCGAGCCTTCGTGCTCCTTGAGGTAATCGTACGCGGCGTCCAGCCGTTTTTTCAGCGACAGCGTCAGCCGCCCGTCCGGGAATATGCCGCAGCCCAGCACGATCACAAACCCGGCGTCCTCCTCCGGCGGCTGCCTGTACGCCGCCTCATACATCAGTATCTCAAAACAGGCGGCGGCTAATAACCCTGTCACCAGCACCACGGCGATCATCACGCGCAGCCACCGCTGCCTGATCACTCGGCCGCGCCTGATAAGCCTGGCCGCCGCATACGCGATTAGCAGCAAACCCAATACGATGGGCGCGACCATGCCGATGGTGACAGCAGTGGAAACCGCCATCGCGATCCCCGACCACGCGATCAGCACCAGCCCCGCCGCTGCCAGCAGCGCGCAGATGATCTTTACCAATAAGCTGTTGCTGCCTGATTTGTTCGCTTTCATTTCTTCCCCGGTATCTTATCGTCCCCGTAATACACCTTTTTCATCGTCAGCCCGTGCGCAGGCGCTGTCGGCCCTGCCAGTTCCCGGCCTGCTAGTATCGCATCGATGCAGTCGGGTCCGCGCTTGCCGATGCCCACCTGTATCAGCGTGCCCGCAATGATGCGCACCATATGGTGCAGAAATCCCGTGCCTGTCACGTCGATCCAGATATACGGCAGGTCAGCCGTCACCGTGATGTCGAAAATCGTGCGCACCGTATCCTTTACTTCGGTGCCGCTTACCGAAAACGGCTTAAAGTCATGCGTGCCGCACAGCCGGGCTGCCGCATCGCGCATTTTGTCCAAATCCAGCCTGCCGCGCACAAACGCCGCCGTATGGCGGTATATCGCGGGCGCGTGTCTGTCGCTGTATATCGTGTAGCGGTATGTCTTGGCCTTCGCGTCAAACCGCGCGTGAAAATTGGGGTCCGCCGCTTCCGAGCGCCGCACGCGGATATCGGGCGGCAGGTACATGTTAAACACGTAGCTCAGCCGCTCCGGCGGTATCACGCAGTCGGTATCGAAGTGCACCACCTGCGCTTCGGCGTGCACGCCCGCGTCGGTGCGCCCCGCGCTGTGCATGCGCAACTTCTCGCCCACAGCGCGCTCGAAAGCGTTCTCCAGCGCTTCCTGCACCGACATAAAATCCCGCTGGCGCTGCCAGCCCGCATAGTTTGTCCCGTCGTATTCCACAATCAGCCTGATGCGCATTCCACTCTCCAGGTCAAAATCAAGTCCTGCCCCATACATAACAAGAGCATGGAGTTATCCACATGCTGCCTGCAGGGTGTGTGTTTATCCGGCAAGAGCCGGTACATTAAAATGAATATTGATGTCCGATTCTGTCGCCAACTCTTAGAATCCAAAGGCCATAAACACGATCAGCGCAGCCACCACAGAGGCCGCCGCCCAGTCGCGCCCGGCCAGGTGCATCACTTTCATGCGCGTGCGCCCCTCCCCGCCATGATAACAGCGCGATTCCATCGCAACCGCCAGCTCATCCGCCCGCCGAAAAGCGCTGACAAACAGCGGCACCAGCAGCGGCACCATGCCCGTCGCGCGCTTGATCACGTTGCCGGAATCAAACTCCGCGCCGCGGGCGGTCTGCGCCTTCATGATCTTGTCCGTCTCCTCAATCAGCGTCGGTATGAAGCGCATCGCGATGGTCATCATCATCGCCAGCTCGTGCACCGGGAACCTAACCACCTTGAGCGGCTTCATCAGGCTCTCCAGCCCGTCCGTCAGCGATATCGGCGATGTGGTCAGCGTCAGTATCGTCGTCGCGGTAATCAGGAATATCAACCTGAAGGCCAGCCGCACCGCGCTTACCAGCCCTTCCTCCGACACGCGGAATATCCACCACGAAAACAGCTCCGCGCCGCCCTGATGGAAAAACACGTTGAGCACGAACGTCAGCAATAAGATAAACCACAGCGGCTTGATGCCCCGCAGCACAAACTTTATGCTGATGCGCGACATGATGATAACCGCGGTCAGAAACGCCAGCACCACCGCGTTGCCAATCACGGTGCGCGCCATAAATATCAGCACGATAACGGCGATCACCAGCACCAGCTTCATGCGCGCGTCCAGCCGGTGAATAACGGAATTGCCGGGGAAATACTGGCCAAGCGTAATGTTCTTGATCATGGCCGGCCTCCCAGCATATTCTCCACGCACCGCTGCAGGTCGTCCAGCCGGATGATGTCCGGCGGGATGTCTTTCCCCCTGGCGCGCAGCTTCGCAGCGATCTCGGCCACACAGGGCACGTTCAGGCTCGCCGCAGTCAGTTCGTCGCGCCGGGCGAACACCTCAGCGGGCGTGCCGTCCATCAGCAGCCGCGCGCCCTTGAGCACCACCATCCGCCTTGCGTTCTCCGCCAGATCGTCCATCGAATGCGTAATGAGCAGTATGGTCACGCCTTCGCGGTTCAGCCGCCCGATCATATTCATCAGGTGCGTGCGGCCCGCCGGGTCCAGCCCGGCCACCGGCTCGTCCAGTATCAGCACGCTGGGCTTCATCGCCAGCACGCCCGCGATGGCCACCCGCCGCTTCTGCCCGCCCGACAGCTCAAAAGGTGAAAGGTTCTTCACGTTGTCAAAGTCCAGCTCCATCAGCTCCATCGCGTACCGCACGCGCTCCTCGGTCTCCTCCGTGGAGATGCCCAGCTTGCCCGGCCCGAAAGCGATGTCCTTATACACCGTCTCCTCAAACAGCTGGTGCTCCGGATATTGAAACACCACGCCGATTTTGCGGCGCAGTTTCTTTCGGTCGTAGCCCTTGGCGCCAATATCCTCGCCGTCAATCAGCACGCGGCCTGATGTGGGTTTTAAAAGCCCCGCAATCAGCCCTATCATCGTGGTCTTGCCGGAGCCGGTGTGCCCGATGATGCCCACAAACTCGCCGTCCTCGATTTTAAGGCTTAAATTATCCACCGCCTTGGCCTCAAACGGCGTGCCCGGCATATATGTATAAGTCAGGTTCTCAAGCTCTATCGGCATAGTTTGTCCACCAGTTCGTCTATGGTCAGCGGGCATTCGCCCAGGTCATACCCTTTATTCTTCAGCCGGTGATACAGCTCGATATGCGGCGGCGCGGTCAGCCCCGCATGTTTTAGCACTGTTTCGTCAGCGAATATCTCGCGCGGCGTACCCGTCGCCGTAATCTGCCCGCCCGTCATCACCACCACGCGGTCGGCCAGCAGCGCCTCCTCCATGTAATGCGTAATCAGTACGATGGTCTTGCCCTTGCTGCTTAAGTCGCGTATGGCCGCCAGTACCTCGCCGCGCCCTTCCGGGTCCAGCATCGCAGTGGGCTCGTCAAACACGATGATCTCCGGATGCATCGCCAGAACGCCCGCAATGGCCACGCGCTGCTTCTGCCCGCCGGACAGCATGTGCGGCGCGCGGTCTTTGAACGCGCTCATGTTCACCTGATCCAGCGCTTCGTCCACGCGCTGCCGTATCTCTGGCGGCGGCACGCCGAGGTTCTCGGGCCCGAACGCCACGTCCTCCTCCACTACTGTGGCCACCAGCTGGTTGTCGGGGTTCTGGAACACCATGCCCACCGTCCGCCGTATGTCCCACACATGGCGCTCGTCCTGCGTATCCATGCCCTTTACCACCACATTGCCGGACGCCGGCGTATACAGTCCATTGAGGAGCTTGGCCAGCGTGGATTTGCCGGAGCCGTTGTGCCCGACGATTGCAACAAATTCACCCGGCTCTATGGAAAGCGTCACGTTCCACAGCGCGGGCGACACGTTATCTTCGCTGGTGTATGCGTATGTGACATCTTTTGCTTCAATGACCGCCATCGTTTCCCCTTCGCGCGACATGCTCCATTATACACCAAAAGGCTTTGAAAAGCGACTTTCAAAGCCTTTCTTCCGTGCGGTAGAAAATCAAACCGAGCCTTACACCAGCTCAAGTATCACCATTTCCGCCGCATCGCCGCGCCGCGGCCCCTTCTTGATGATGCGGGTGTATCCGCCGCCCTGGCCCAGCTCCTGCGCGCGCTTGTAATACTTCGGCCCGTACTCGCGGAACACTTTTTCAACGAGCGGATATTTGACTTCAGCAGTACGCTTTTTGTATTCGTACTTGGTCTCGCCTTCCTTCCGCGGTTCCGGAATATCGTATAGATACTGCATAATACGGCGGCGCGCAGCCAGTTTGGAAGGCGCGTCGTTGATAATTTCCTTTTTCAGCTTTTCGTCGCCCTCGGCCACTTCCTTGACGACCTTCACGGTGTTCGCGTGCTCTCTCACCGCCAGGGTGATCAGCTTTTCCGCGATACGGCGGGCTTCCTTTGCCCGCGCCAGCGTGGTCTCAATGCGGCCGTGCCACAAAAGAGCGGTGACCAGGTTTCTCAAGGTCGCCTGTCTCTGATCTTGCTGCTGATTCAGCTTTCTGTATCCAGCCATTTTTGTTATGCCTCCTGTTTGCCGTGCGGGTTGCAGCGGCAAATTTGTTATCCGTTAATCGTCAGTTCTTAGCGACAGCCCCAGCGCCGCTAACTTCTGCTCAACCTCTTCAAGCGACTTGCGCCCGAGGTTGCGCACTTTCATCATCTCTTCCTCGTTGCGCTTGATGAGCTCTGCCACGGTGTTGATGCCGGCGCGCTTTAGGCAGTTGTAAGACCGTACGGAAAGATCCAGCTCCTCGATGGTAATGTCCAGAACCTTCTCTTTCTTGTCCTCCTCCGGCTCCACCATGATCTCCACGTCCTGCACGTGGTCGGTCAGCGCTATAAACTGCGCCAGATGCTCGCTTAATACCTTGGCCGCCAGCGACACCGCTTCGTCCGGCGCAATCGTGCTATTGGTCCACAGCTCGAGGGAGAGCTTGTCGTAGTCGGTTATCTGCCCAACGCGCGTGTTCTCCACCGTGAAGTTGACCTTCCTGACCGGTGTGAACAGCGAATCCACCGGGATCACGCCTATCGGCATTTCGCTTTCCTTATTCCTCTCCGCCAGCACATAGCCGCGGCCTCTTTCCACCGTTATCTCCATGTACACGCTGGCGTCGTTATCCAGCGTCATGATATGCTGGTCCGGGTTTAAAATCTCCACGTCCGCATCCATCTGGATGTCCGCCGCCGTCACATCCCTGGGCCCCTTCACGTCGAGTATCAGCGTCTTCGGCTCATCCACGTGCATCTTAACCGCGAGGCTCTTTAAGTTCAGCACGATTTCCACGACGTCTTCTGTCACGCCCTTGATGGTGGAGAACTCGTGCAGTACGCCGTCTATCCGTACCCTGGTGACGGCTGCGCCCGGCAGGCAGGAGAGCAGCACTCGGCGAAGCGAGTTGCCGAGTGTAGACCCGAAGCCGCGCTCGAGCGGCTCCATCATGTACTTGGCGTACCGGTTGTCACTCGACTTTTCAACGCACTGTATATTGGGCTTTTCTATTTCTAACATCTATATAACCCTCCCGTTATATACTTCTCGTTCTGAGGGCAACCGCTATTTTGCACATTACTTGGAGTAATACTCAACGATCAGGTGCTCTTCTATCGTGAGATCAATATCCTCTCTCGCCGGCATGGCGACAACCCTGCCCACGAGGTTAGCGTTGTCCATCGTCAGCCAGCTCGGCAACATGTGCGCTTCGCTCTCACGCAGCTCCTTGAATCGATCGATTTCGGCCGCCGACCGTTTCCTGACGGTAATCTCTTCGCCTACGCTCACGGTGTACGACGGGATGTCCACCTTCTTGCCGTTCACCAGTATATGGCCGTGCATCACCGTCTGGCGCGCCTGCGGACGCGAATCCGCAAGACCCAGGCGATACACCACGTTGTCAAGGCGCATCTCCAGCAGCATCAAAAGGTTCTCGCCGGTTTTGCCCTTCATGCGCTCCGCCCTGCGGAAAGTGTTCTCAAACTGCCGCTCCATCAGGCCGTAAGCGCGCTTGACCTTCTGCTTTTCACGCAGCTGCAAACCGTATTCTGAAATCTTTGCACGCCTGTTCTTGCCTGCCATACCAGGAGGCGTGGGGCGTTTCACCACCGAGCATTTGGGCGAATAGCAGCGGTCTCCCTTCAGGAAAAGCTTTGTACCTTCCCTGCGGCAAAGACGGCATACCGAATCTGTATATCTTGCCATAAATGTAACTCCTCCTTATACTCTCCTGCGCTTGGGCGGACGGCAGCCGTTGTGCGGGATGGGGGTAACATCCTTGATGAGGCATACTTCCAGCCCCGCTGTCTGCAATGCACGAATCGCCGCCTCGCGTCCCGCGCCCGGGCCCTTCACATATACGTCCACATAGCGCAGGCCATGTTCCATCGCGGCGCTCGCCGCCTTCTCCGCCGCCACCTGCGCGGCAAACGGTGTGCTCTTGCGCGAGCCGCGGAAGCCCATGCCGCCGGCGCTGGCCCACGAAAGCGTGTTGCCGGCCAGATCGGTCATCGTCACAAGCGTATTGTTGAAGGAAGCGCGGATGTGCGCCTGACCATGCTCAATGTTTTTCTTCTCTTTGCGTTTCCTTACAATCTTCTTTGGCTTAGCCATTGGCTACCTCACTTTCTCTTTCCGCCCACAGTCCGTTTGGGTCCTTTTCTCGTACGGGCGTTCTGCTTTGAGCTCTGTCCTCTCACAGGCAGGCCTTTACGATGGCGGATACCACGATAACAGCCGATTTCCATCAAACGCTTGATGTTCATCGTCACTTCGCGGCGCAGGTCGCCTTCCACCTTCAGGTTCTTGTCGATATATTCTCTCAGCCTACCGGCGTCCGCTTCGGATAAATCCCTCACCCTGATATCAGGGTCCACACCGGTTGCCGCCAAAATTTCTCGAGACGTCTTGAGACCGATGCCGTATATATAGGTCAGGGCAATCTCGATCCGCTTCTCTCTTGGCAGGTCAACACCAGATATACGTGCCACTTAAGTTTACACCTCCGAAATTAGTTATATAAGAAACCACACGGATCAGGTTATAAAGCAACCTGCAGCCGCTCATCCATATGGTCATTACCCTTGTGTCTGTTTATGCTTGGGGTTCACGCAGATCACCATCACCTTGCCATTGCGCTTGATGATCTTGCACTTCTCACAAATCGGCTTTACCGACGGTCTGACTTTCATTTACGTATCCTCCTTTAAATATTAGCCCTTGCCGCGCCACGTTATACGTCCCCGCTTCAGATCATACGGTGATATCTCCACGGTGACTTTATCCCCGGGCAGTATGCGGATATAATGCATCCGCAGCTTTCCCGATATATGTGCCAACACCTTGTGGCCGTTTTCCAGCTCCACCTCGAATACCGCATTCGGGAAAGCTTCCGTAACACGGCCTTCCATCTCTATGACGTCACCTTTAGACAAGTCGCTTCCCCCTTTTCATGCGTTTTCCTCGTCTTTTATTGCCCGGAGCGCACTGCGCAGCTCTGCGTCGAACACTTTCGTACCGCTGGCCAGTTTTTCAGCGATAGAACTCAGAATTTGCGGCCGAAGCCGAAGGTGTTTCAGCTTCTTCTTCTTGGGGCGCTCCAGCACCCGCAAATCCCCGTCTGCGATGGTCACATACTGTTCATCCACAATGCCTGTGATAATGAGCAGCCTGCCTTTGTCGCGGCCGGCCTTGGATTCCACCACCCGGCCCACTTCTACGGAATACTCCACCATAGCTTTCCCCCTTCACTATACAGCCGTGAGGATCACGGGGCCCTTGTCGGTCAGCGCAACCGTGTTCTCGTAATGCGCCGAGAGACTGCCGTCTCTCGTGACCACTGTCCATCCGTCCGCTTTGGTGTATGTTTCTTTCCGGCCATAGTTGACCATCGGTTCAATCGCAAGCACCAGTCCTAAGCGCAGCTTTGGTCCCCGGCCACCCGAAACGAAGTTGGGCACATTGGGCTCTTCATGCAAATCCCGGCCGATACCGTGGCCCACCAGTTCGCGCACCACCGAAAAGCCGGCATCCTCCGCGGTTCTCTGCACCGTAGCGGAGATGCTCACCAGGTGATTTCCTTCCTGAAAAGCGTCCATGCCGGCGAAGAAAGCCTTCTCCGTCACGCTGATCAGCCTCGCGGCCTGCTCGGTGATTTTGCCCACTGCGTACGTCCTCGCACAGTCGCTGTGGAACCCCTTATACTTTGCTCCGAGGTCGATACTTATGATATCGCCCTCTTTCAGCTCACGGTCTCCCGGAATGCCGTGAACAACCTCATCGTTTATCGATGCGTTGATCGTGGCGGGATACCCGCAATACCCCAGGAATGACGGCTCTGCGCCGCATTTTTCAATGTACCGTTTGGCGATGCTGTCCAGTTCCTGCGTGGTGACGCCGGGGCGAATTGCCTGGCCAATAAGTTCCTGCGCTTCAGCCGCAATCCGGCCGGCGTCGCGCATGATTGCTATTTCCCGGTCGGATTTCAGAATAATCATTTTCTGTTTTCCAGCACCGCGACGATGGTCTCGGTGATATCGTCGATACCGCCCGAACCCACCACATCTTCCAGCAGTCCCTTTTTGGTATAGTACTCAATCAGGGGCTGAGTCTTCTGCTTATACACGGCGATGCGCTGGCGGACGATTTCCTCTTTGTCGTCGTCCCGCACATACAGCTCTCCGCCGCACTTGGGGCACTGCTTTATGTTTTCCAGCATCGACTCATGGTAAGTCGCACCGCACTGGCGGCACACGCGGCGGCCGCACATCCGGTGAATCAGCTTATCGTCCGGCACGTTGATGTTGATCACCACGTCCAGCGACGTAAACTTATCCAGCGCTTCCGCCTGTTCGCGCGTCCGCGGGAACCCGTCCAGCAGGAAGCCGTCCCTGGCGTCCGGCCGGCTAATGCGCTCCTTCACCATACCGATGATCACGTCGTCAGGTACCAGCTCCCCGGCTTCAATATACGCCTTTGCCTGCTGCCCGAGCGGCGTCCCGTTCTTTATCTCTTCACGCAGCATGTCGCCTGTCGAGATGTGCGGTATGCCGTAACGAGCCGCAATCCTCACCGCCTGCGTGCCTTTTCCGGCGCCCGGCGGTCCGACAAACATCAATCTCATGGTATAACCTCTATTTCAAAAAGCCTTTGTAGTGCCGCATGACCAGATGAGACTCCAGCTGCCTCGTGGTCTCCAGCGCCACGCTCACCATAATCAGCAGGCTTGTCGCGCCGAACGCAGACTGGAACCCGGATATCGCTGCAATGCCGGTGGGCACTGTGGCGACCAGCGCGAGGAATATCGCGCCAAACAGCGTCACGCGCACCAGTATCTTCTGCAGGTAATCCGACGTGGGCTTGCCCGCGCGGATACCCGGTATAAACCCGCCGTTCTGCTGCAGATTCTTCGCCACATCCACGGGATTGAACGCCACCTGCGCATAGAAGAACGTGAAGAAGAATATCAGCAGCGCATATAAGATCAGATACAGCGGTTTGTCAGGCCCCATCACCTGCTGGTAGCTCGCCTGCGTCTCCGCCGAAGCCACCAGGTTCAGTATCATGAGCGGGAACTGCACCAGCGTCACCGCAAATATCAGCGGCAGCACGCCCGACTGGTTGATCTTCATCGGGATGTGCGTGGACTGGCCGCCGTAAATCTTGCGGCCGATCACGCGCTTGGCATACTGCACCGGTATGCGGCGCTCGCCCATGTCGATAAACGTGATGCCCACCAGTATCGCAATCGCCGCGACAAACACGATGATCAGCGTCAACCACGACCCGAACCCCAGCTGCACGTTGGCAATGGCCCTGATAATCTCCTGCGGCAGCCGCGATATGATGCTGACAAAAATGATCAGCGACACGCCGTTGCCGATGCCGTTTTCGGTGATATGTTCGCCGATCCACATGATGAGCGCGGTGCCCGCCGTCAGGCACAGCACGATGGTGATGTAGTTGAGGATGGCCGGCGTTCCGGTTTCCACAACCGCCTGCGGGCCGAACGAGAGCAGCAGGCCGATGGCCTGCACAAGGCCCAGGCCCACGCCGACGTACCGCGTGATCGATGCGATTTTCTTGCGGCCTTCCGGCCCTTCCTTAGACATACGCTCCAGCGCAGGTATCGCCATCGTCAAAAGGTTCATGATAATCGAACCCGTGACGTACGGCACAATACCCAGCGCAAACAACGAGAAGTTCTCCAGCCCGCCGGAAAACAGGTTGAGATATCCGGCAAGCATATTGTTCGACACCTGTTCTGCTATATATGATACGTTCACGCCCGGCACCGGCACGTGTGAGCCAATGCGGTAAATGAACAGCATCATGATGGTGTACAGCATCTTCTTCCGGATATCCGGAACGTTCCATGCATTTCGGAGCGTACTAAACATTATTCAATCACCTCTGCGGTGCCTCCCGCGGCCTCAATCTTTTCCTTCGCCGTTTGGGTAAACTTCGCCGCTTTGACGGTCAGCTTTTTGGTCAGCTCGCCGTTGCCCAAAACCTTAAGACCGTCCAGTGTTTTTCTGATGATTCTCTTTTCCTTCAAAAGCTCCGCAGTCACCTCGATGCCGTCCTCAAACACGTTGAGGTCGCTCACGTTGATGGTTGCGTATTCCTTGGCAAAAATATTGGTGAAGCCCCTCTTGGGAAGTCTTCTGGACAACGGCATCTGGCCGCCCTCAAAGCCGGGGCGCACGCCGCCGCCGCTTCTGGACCACTGACCGCCCTGGCCGCGCGTCGAGGTCTTGCCCATGCCGGAGCCTATGCCCCGCCCCACACGCTTTCCGGTCTTCTTCGAGCCAGGAGCTGGTTTTAATTCGTATAGTTTCACGACCTGCCTCCTCTACGCTTCCAGCACCTTGACCAGGTGCGATACTTTATTGATCATACCGCGGATACAGGCGTTGTCTTCGTGCTCGGCTATCGAATTCAACTTCTTCAAACCCAGCGCTTTAACCGTCGCCCTCTGATCCTTGGAACAACCGATCGGGCTCTTCACAAGCTGTATTTTAATCTTTGCCATGACGCCCTCCTTATTTCAACTGGTCCACGCTGATGCCGCGCGGCTTAGCATACTGCTCAGCCGTCTTGAGCATCTTGAGACCCTCCATCGTCGCTTTCACGCAGTTCACCGGCGTGTTGGATCCCAAAGACTTGGTCCTGATATCCTTAATGCCTGCAAGCTCCAGCACCGGGCGCACGGAACCGCCCGCGATCACGCCGGTACCTTCTTTGGCCGGCAGCAGCATCACGCGGCCGCGACCGAATACGCCGATAACCTCATGCGGTATCGTCGTGCCCACGATCGGCACTTCGATCATGCTGCGCTTGGCCTTCTGCACGGCTTTGAATATCGCGTCCGGGATCTCCGCCGCCTTGCCCTGGCCCACGCCCACACGGCCGTTCTCGTCGCCCACCACAACCAGCGCCGTGAAGCGGAAGTTGCGGCCGCCCTTAACAACCTTGGCCACGCGGTTCACATAGACCAGCTTTTCCTTGAACTCCTGCTGCTCTTCTTCCCGCCTCATATTCCTGCGGCCGCCGCGCGAAGCCTTGTCGCTTTTTCTGTCGTTTCTAAACGCATCGTTCCTCTGCACCAGAAAAAACCTCCTCACTAAAACTTCAGACCGGCTTCTCTGGCGCCGTCTGCCAACTGCTGAACCCTGCCCATGTACACATAACCGCCACGGTCAAACACTACATGATCAATGCCTTTGGCCAGCGCCTTGCGGCCGATGGCCAAGCCGACGATCCTGGCCGCTTCCTTCTTCGTCTTGCCCTCGAGTTCCTGTTTGACATCGGGGCTCAGCGTGGAAGCAGATACCAGCGTAACGCCCGCCACATCGTCGATGATCTGGGCATAGATATGTTTGAGGCTGCGGAACACATTCAGCCTAGGCTTTTCCGCCGTGCCGGATATTTTATTACGCACCCGCCGGTGACGTCCTTTTCTGATCACGTTTTTGTCCACTTTAATAATCACTTTAGGCCACCTCTCTAAATTCCGGTCTTGCCGACTTTACGCAGCACAACCTCGTCCTGATACCGGATACCCTTGCCCTTGTAAGGCTCCGGCGGCCGGATGCTGCGGATATTGGCCGCGAACTGCCCAACAGCCTGCTTGGAAGGTCCGGAAACCTTGATGATGTTGGTGCCTTCCACGTCCAGCTTAATATTTCCTGTTTCAAATACCTCAACCGGATACGAATAGCCGATGTTGAGCACTATTTTATTGCCGCTCTTCTGCACTCTGTAGCCCACGCCCACAACCTCCAGCGTCTTGGTGAAGCCTTCGGTCAGGCCTTTTATCATGTTGGCCAGCAGCGCGCGCGTCAGGCCGTGCATCGCCCGGCTGCGTTTATCATCGCTGTTGCGCTTAACAGTCAGCACACCGTCTTCCAGCTCTACCTGGACCTCAGACGGAATGCGCTCTGTCAGTTCGCCCTTGCTGCTTTTCGCCCGCACCACGTTTCCTTCGACCGTCACCGTGACGCCCTTGGGAATCGTGATGGGCATTTTACCGATTCTCGACATTTTTATCTCCTCCGCACTCGCGTGATTCTCGCATGGCTTACCATATATAGGCGATGACTTCGCCGCCCACACCCAGCTGCCGGGCTTCACGGTCGGTCATAATGCCCTTGGATGTGGATATGATAGCAACGCCCAATCCGCCCAGCACCTTGGGGAGCTCATCCTTGCCGGCATACACCCTCAGGCCCGGCTTGCTGATCTTCTTCAAACCGTTGATGATGGGCGTATCCTTTTCGCCGTATTTCAGCGTGATGCGAATGATCCCCTGCGGGCCTTCTTCTATATACTCATACCCTTTGATGAAGCCTTCCTTGAGCAGGATGCCGGCGATCGCTTTTTTCATCCGGGAAGCCGGTATGTCGATCACTTCGTGCTTGGCTCCTATCGCATTGCGGATACGGGTGAGCATATCCGCTACAGGATCAGTTACAGGCATTAACGTTACCTCCTTGTATTATCGAACACAAAAGCTTACCAGCTCGCTTTTCTTACGCCGGGTATCTCACCTTTGTAAGCCAGCTCACGGAAACAGATACGGCATACGCCGTACTTGCGCAGCACCGCATGCGGGCGTCCGCAAATCGTGCAGCGCGTGTAGTTTCTCGTGGAAAACTTGGAGCCTCTCTGCTGTTTGTTGATCATCGACTTCTTTGCCACGTTCTATCCTCCTTAACGCCTGAAGGGCATGCCAAGCAGCGTCAGCAGCTCTCTGGCTTCCTCATCGGTTTTCGCCGTCGTCACGAATACGATGTCCATGCCGCGAATCTTGTCCACGTTGTCATAGACGATTTCCGGGAACACCAGCTGCTCCTTGAGCCCCAGCGCGAAATTGCCGCGGCCGTCAAACGACGTGGGTGAAACGCCTCTGAAGTCCCTCACGCGCGGCAGCACGATGCTCATCAGCCTGTCGGCAAACTCATACATGCGGTTGCCGCGCAGCGTCACCTTGGCGCCAATTTTCATGCCTTCGCGCACCTTGAAGTTCGCAACGCTCTTTTTCGCCTTGGTCACCACCGGCTTCTGACCGGAGATAACCGCAAGATCGGCAACGGCGGAATCCAGACTCTTCGGGTTGTCCTTGGTGTCGCCAAGTCCCATGTTGATGACGATTTTTTCAAGCTTCGGAACCTGCATGATGTTCTTATAGCCGAACTTCTTCATCATCGCAGGGACAACATCATTGATATATGTGTCCTTAAACCTGGGCATTACGCTTTCCTCCCTCACTTGTCAAACGTTTCGCCGCACTTCTTGCACACGCGAACCTTGGTGCCGTTGTCCAGAAGCTTAAATGCGATGCGCGTGGGCTGGCCGCATTTCCCGCAGACAAGCATGACCTTGCTGGCATATATCGGCGCTTCCTGGTGCACGATGCCGCCCGGTTTGCCCTGGCCCCTGGGCTTCTCGTGCTTGGTCACGATATTCACCTTTTCCACCACGATACGGCCTGTTTTGGGCTCGGCTACCAGCACCTTGCCCTTCTTACCCTTGTCCTTGCCGGATATCACAACGACTCTGTCGTCTTTCTTGATGTACATCTTCGCCATAATCCGTCCGCCTTCCTACAGCACCTCAGGCGCCAGAGAGATAATCTTCATGTAATCCTTCTCTCTCAGCTCCCGAGCCACGGGCCCGAATATACGGGTGCCCCTGGGCTGTTTCTGATTATCGATAATCACGGCCGCGTTGTCATCAAAGCGGATGTAAGAACCGTCCTTGCGGCGCACGCCGTACACGCTGCGCACGATGACCGCACGAACCACGTCTTTTTTCTTCACCACGCCGCCCGGCTGCGCCGACTTCACCGACGCTACGATCACGTCGCCGATATTAGCCGTGAACTTCTTTGAGCCGCCGAGAACTTTGATGCACTGTATCTCTTTGGCGCCCGAATTGTCCGCCACTTTCAGGCGTGTCTGGGCTTGTATCATAACTTAAACGCCTCCCTCATTTCTCAATGCTACTTGGCGGCCTCGACCACCCGGACCAGTCTCCATCTCTTGTCCCGGCTTAAGGGACGCGTCTCGGTGATCAGCACCTTGTCGCCCACCTTCGCCACGTTTTCTTCGTCGTGAGCTTTGTATTTCTTCGTGATCTTCACGGTTTTGCCATACAGCGGGTGCTTGGCTTTACGCTCGATCATCACAACGATCGTCTTATCCATTTTGTCGCTGACGACGATGCCGACACGCGACTTGCGGATTCCCCTTTCAGACATAAGCACCCTCCTTAATCTTTCGCAGCGCTTTTCAGTTCGCGCTCTCTCATAATCGTTTTAACCCTGGCGATATCCCTTTTGGTCTTCTGAATCATCATCACGTTTCCCAGCTGCCCCGTGGCGCTCTGGAAACGCAGGTTGAACAGCTCCTGTTTCAGATTCTTCAGCTCATTCGCCAGCTCGTCATTCGTCATCTCTTTCAGCTCACGCAGCTTACTAGCTTTCACCCTGCTCACCACCCGTTCCTGCTACGGCTTCGGCCGATTCCTTCTTAATAACCTTGCACTTAATCGGCAGCTTGTGTGCCGCCAGCCTCAGCGCTTCTTTGGCGACCTCTTCGGAGACGCCCGCGATTTCAAACATCACGCGGCCCGGCTTCACCACAGCCACCCAGTACTCGGGCGAACCCTTGCCGGAGCCCATCCGGGTTTCAGCCGGTTTCGCCGTCACCGGCTTGTGGGGGAATATCTTAATCCAAACCTGTCCGCCTCTCTTGATGTAACGCGTCATCGCGATACGGGCAGCCTCGATCTGGTTGCTGGTGATCCAGGACGGTTGCATTGCCACCAAGCCGTATTCGCCGTAAGTGACGGTATTGCCCTTTTGGGCCCGGCCCTTCAGGCGGCCGCGCTGAACCTTTCTTCTCTTAACCCTTTTTGGCATTAACATCTCTGCTGCCTCCTTCCGGCGTCTTGTACTTATCCCGAAGCGGGTTGCCCAAAATCTCGCCCTTGTATATCCAGACCTTGCAGCCGATACGGCCATAAGTCGTGCGCGCTTCCGCAAAACCATAGTCGATGTCCGCACGCAGCGTCTGCAGCGGGATAGACCCTTCGTGATATTTCTCGCTGCGGGCGATCTCCGCGCCGCCCAGACGGCCGGAGCACATGGTTTTGATACCGAGCGCGCCGCCCTTCATCGCACGGCTGATGGCCTGTTTCATCGCACGGCGGAAGGAGATGCGGCGTTCCAGCTGGGAAGCGATGTTCTCCGCCACCAGCTGGGCGTCGATATCGGGCCGCTTCACCTCAATAATGTTGAGAATGACCATCTTGCCCGTCTGGCGGGACAGCTGGTTTTTTAATATCTCCACACCCTGGCCGCCTTTGCCGATCACGATGCCCGGCTTGGCGGTGAATATGTTGACGGTCAGCTTGTTGGCTGCCCTTTCTGTCTCGATCTTGGAGATGCCGGCCGCGTAAAGCTGCTTTTTGAGCTGCACGCGGATGTCGTGGTCCTCCTTGACATATTTGGCGAAATCACTCTTATTGGCGAACCAGCGCGCGTTCCAATCCTTGATGATGCCGACGCGCATTCCATGGGGATTGACTTTCTGACCCATATTATGCCTCCTCCTTGACTGCATTGCCGAGTATGATCGTGATGTGGCTGGTCCGCTTGCGGATGCGCGTGGCGCGGCCCTTAGCCCTTGGCATATAGCGCCTGAGCGTCGGCCCCTGATCCGCATACACCTCCGCGATATACAGGTCGTCGCGCAGCAGGCCCTTGTTGTTCTCGGCGTTGGCGACGGCGGAGTTTAAAAGCTTCTCCACGATCGGGCTGGCCGCCTTCGGAGTGGCTTTCAGTATCGCCACGGCCTCGTTCACGGATTTGCCGCGGATGAGGTCAATCACAACCTTCACCTTGCTGGCAGATATCCGGACATATCTGGCTATCGCCCTCGGCCGGTTATCTTTTTTCTCATGTCGCTTTTCAGCTTTTTCTCTCTGACGAGTTGCCATTTATTCCTTTCCTCCCTGGCGTTATCTGGAGCCGGACTTTTTATCGCCCGCATGGCCGCGGAATGTTCTCGTCGGCGCAAACTCACCCAGCTTATGTCCTACCATATCTTCGGTCAAATATACCGGTACAAACTTGCGTCCATCATGCACAGCTATGGTGTGGCCCACCATGTCCGGGAATATCGTGGAAGCCCTGGACCAGGTCTTCAGCACTTTCTTCTCGTTTCTCTCGTTCATTTCCCGGATCTTTTTCAGCAGCTTCTCAGATACATAAGGCCCTTTTTTAACCGATCTGCTCATATTCCATCTTCTCCTTAAACGATTTGCCGACCTGCTACTGGTTCCGGCGACGAACGATATACTTGTCGGACGCGTTCTTCGTCTTCCTCGTCTTGTAACCGAGCGCCGGCTTGCCCCACGGCGTCAGCGGACCAGGACGGCCGATCGGCGATTTGCCTTCGCCGCCGCCGTGCGGATGATCCACCGGGTTCATGACGGAACCGCGGACCGCCGGGCGGAATCCCATATGGCGCTTGCGGCCAGCTTTACCGATATTGATGTTCTCCTGTTCGATATTGCCCACCTGGCCGATGGTCGCCTTATTTCTCAGCAGCACCATGCGCACCTCGCCGGAAGGCAGGCGCACCTGCGCGTATTTGCCTTCCTTGGCCATCAGCTGAGCTGCGCCGCCTGCGCTGCGCACCAGCTGGCCACCCTTGCCCGGGTGCAGCTCAATGTTGTGAATCATCGTGCCCACCGGAATATCCTTAATATAAAGCGCATTGCCCGGCTTGATGTCGGCGCCTTCGCCCGACACGACGGTATCGCCCACTTTCAGGCCCAGCGGCGCTATGATATAGCGCTTCTCGCCGTCCGCGTAGTGCAGCAACGCGATGTGCGCCGTGCGGTTCGGGTCGTACTCAATCGTCGCAACCTTGGCCGGCACGCCGTCCTTGTCGCGCTTGAAATCGATGATGCGGTATTTTCTCTTCACGCCGCCGCCCCTGTGGCGCACGGTGATGCGGCCCTGGACGTTACGCCCGGCCATTTTCTTAATGGGCTCCAGCAGCGACTTTTCCGGAACAGTGCAGGTGATTTCCTCAAATGTGGAAACCGTCATGCCGCGGCGGCCCGGTGATGTCGGTTTATATTTCTTGATCGCCATGGTGTATCCTCCCTTACTGCGCCAGTGAATCGAAGAACTCGATGGTCTTGGAATCCTTGGTCAGCGTCACGAAAGCCTTCTTGGTTTCAGGCGTCCGGCCGACAAAACGTCCCTGGCGCTTTAATTTTCCCTGCTGGCGCAGCGTATTGACGCTTTTTACCTTCACGCCGAACACTTCCTCCACCGCCTTGCGGATCTGGTACTTGTTGGCGCGCACATCCACCAGGAATGTGTATTTCTTGTTGGCGATGTCGTCATAGCTGCTTTCCGTCAACACCGGCTTTTTGATAATATCTCTCGCATCCATCAGACAAAAACCTCCTCGACCTTCTTGACGGCATCCGCCGTGATGACCAGCTTGTCGTAATTGATAAGGTCATACACGTTGACGCAGTCCGCCGCCAGCGTTTTCACGTTCGGGATGTTGCCCGACGCACGCACTACGTTCGCGCTGTCTTCGCCGTAGGTGACGACCAGCGCTTTCTTTACATCGAACTTTTTGAGCACGCCCGCCATCAGCTTGGTCTTGGGCGCTTCCAGCTTAAGATTCTCCAGCACGATGATGTCGCCGTCGCTGACCTTCATGGAAAGCGCGCTGCGAATCGCGAGCTGGCGGAGCTTCTTGTTGACCTTCTGAGTATAGTCGCGCGGCTTCACGGCGAATACCATGCCGCCTTTCGTCCACAGCGGCGAACTGGAAGAACCCGCCCTCGCGCGGCCGGTACCCTTCTGTCGCCACGGCTTGATGCCGCCGCCGCGCACTTCCGCGCGCGTCAGGGCGCTGTGCGTGCCCTGACGCCGTGCAGCCAGCTGCGCCACCACAACCTGGTGCATGGCCGCTTCATTCACTTCCGCGCCGAATACCGCGTCGGAGAGTTCAATCTGGCCGGCCTCAGTGCCGTCCATCTTATATAATGATACCTTGGGCATTCGTTTCACTTCCTTTTCCTTAGCTCTGTTTGACAGCCTTGATAGCCTGGCGGATCGAGAGTAGGCCGCCCTTGGCACCGGGGACAGCGCCTTTTACAATCAGCACGTTCTTGTCCACATCCACGCCGACCACTTCGAGGTTCTGCACAGTCACAGTCTCATTGCCCATGTGGCCCGGCAGCTTCTTGCCCTTGATAACGCGGCCCGGGTCTGCACAGGCGCCGATGCTGCCCGGCTTGCGGTGGTTGCGCGAACCGTGAGTCATGGGGCCCCTGCGGCCGCCGTGGCGCTTGATGATACCCTGAAAGCCCTTGCCTTTGGATGTGCCCTGGATATCCACAAGGTCGCCCTTTTCGAACACATCCACTTTGATCTCCTGGCCCAGCGCGTAATCATCGGTGTTGTCCGCATGATACTCCCGCAGGTTGCGCTTAAACGGCACGCCCGTCTTTTTGAAGTGGCCCTTCATCGGCTTTGTAACCAGCTTCTCGCGGATATCTTCAAACCCCAGCTGGATGGCGTTGTAGCCGTCCGTCTGGATGGTCTTTTTCTGCGTCACCACACATGGGCCCACTTTGACGACCGTCACCGGAATGACGGTGCCGTCTTCCAGAAAGAACTGCGTCATGCCCAGCTTTCTGCCCAATATCGCTTTCATCCGTCTTCCCTCCCCTAGAGCTTAATTTCTATGTCCACGCCGGAAGGCAGATCCAGCCTCATCAGAGCATCCGTCGTCTTTGATGTAGCTTCCAGAATGTCGATCAGCCTCTTGTGCGTCTTGATCTCGAACTGTTCGCGAGAATCCTTATACTTATGCGGCGCGCGCAGTATGGTGACAACTTCCTTCTGCGTGGGCAGCGGGATGGGGCCCGATACCTTTGCGCCGGTACGCTTGGCGGTTTCCACGATTTTGCTGGCCGACTGGTCGATCAGGTTATAATCGTACGCCTTCAATTTGATCCGAATCTTTTGGCTAGCCATTTTTTTGCCCTCCTTACGCTTGCGCCCCACATACACTCAGCCGTGTGTATCATATTTTTTTCCCGCGGCACAATTCCCTGTGCCGCTTGTGGAGCGTTGTCCGATCGTGCGGACTATACTTCTGCGAAAGTTACCCGGATGCGATTTTATCCGGCAACCTCCCGCAGAAACCCATCAAAATGCTACGCAAAATAGCGCAACGTGAGAATTATATAATAAGTGTTTTCCAAAAGCAAGAGTTTTTTTCTGATTTTTTTCATGATTTTTTCGCGATACGGACAATCCATTCAGCCGCTTTTTGCCCGCCCGCAAAAATGTGCATCATAAAGTTTTTTATATATGCGGATAAGATGTGATATAGTATATTATATATAGTAGAAAACAACAATAATAAATTTAAAGGGGGAGAGCGCATGGTGCTCTTTGAGACCATCAACATCGTTTCGGTCGTGCTGTTTGCCGTGGGCATGGTGTTGCTTTTGATCGAGCTGTTCGTCCCCGGCTTTGGCATATTCGGCGGCCTCGGTCTGGTGGCGCTGGTTTTGTGCATCGTGTTTCAGGCCCAGTCGCTGCTGGAAGCGCTCATCCTCCTGGTTGCCTTCAGCGCTATTGTGGTAGCGCTTGCGCTCATCGCCGGGCGAAGTTTAAAACGCGGCCGGCTGTACCGCTCACCGCTGGTGCTTAAAGAGACGGCAGACAAAGAAGAAGGCTACATGTCCAGCGGCAACTATTCCCACCTCGTCGGCGAAACCGGCATCAGCCTCACGCCGCTGCGGCCAGCCGGCGTGGCCGAACTGGGCGGACACAAGCACGACGTCGTCACTGAAGGCGAGTTCATCCCGGCCCGCTCCCGCGTTAAGGTAGACCGCGTGGTGGGCAGCCGCATTATCGTCAGACAGCTGGAGGATACCAAGTGAAATACTGTCCCGTCTGCCACATCGAATACGCGGATACTGCGGAGTTCTGCAAAAAATGCGAGGCATACCTGCTGGAAAAAGAACAGACGTCCAAAAACGTCAAAACAGACTACCGGCGGCTGCTTATAACCTGCCTGTTCACCGGCGGTTTTATACTCTTCGTCATGCTGCTCTACTTTTTGATCTCTCTGTTTGCCCGCTGATTAAGCCCACGTGTAAAGCGCGCCGCAGGTGCGTATTATAAATATTATCATACAACGGAGGAAAATATCATGGGCATAGACGTTGTGCTGCTTATTGTCATCCTCGTCGCCGCGTTCATACTCATTGTACTGTTCTTCAGCTTCGTGCCAGTACGCCTGTGGATTGCGGTGCGTGCGTCGGGCGTCAGGCTCGGAATCATCTCGCTTATCGGCATGCGCCTGCGCAAAATACCCCCGGCGTTCATCGTCAACCCGCTCATCAAAGCCGTCAAGGCGGGCATTGAGATGACCACCAACATGCTGGAGCAGCACCACCTCGCGGGCGGCAACGTGGACCGCGTGGTGGACGCGCTGATCGCCGCGCAGAAAGCAGACATTCCGCTCGATTTCAAGCGCGCCACCGCCATCGACCTCGCGGGGCGCGACGTGCTGACCGCAGTCAAGATGAGCGTTAACCCCAAGGTGATCGAAACGCCCATCGTCGCGGCCATCGCCAAAGACGGCATCGAGCTGAAAGCCAAGGCGCGCGTCACCGTGCGCACCAATATCGACCGGCTGGTGGGCGGAGCAGGCGAAGAGACGGTCATCGCGCGCGTGGGCGAAGGCATCGTCACCACCGTAGGCTCCGCCCAGACGCATAAAGAAGTGCTGGAAAACCCCGACCTTATCTCCAAGACGGTGCTGGCCAAAGGCCTGGACGCGGGCACGGCATTTGAGATACTGTCCATCGACATCGCGGACGTGGACGTCGGCCGCAACGTCGGCGCCCAGCTGCAGATCGACCAGGCGCTGGCTGACAAGAAAATAGCCCAGGCCAAGGCGGAAGAACGCCGCGCCATGGCTGTCGCGCTGGAGCAGGA